>NZ_LT629771.1:4267500-4477500 GCF_900105175.1 Jiangella sp. DSM 45060
TAGTCCTGGCACCAGGTGATCGGGTGGTCCGCGCCCATGGCGCCGCCGCCCGGCGAGTACGACGTCTCGTCCAGCGACGTCAGCACGTGCACGTCGCCGCGCGGGTTGGTCTGGTAGTTGTACCACTCGTCGAACCGGGACCAGAGCGGGTCGAGGTGCTGGGTCGACGGGTGCGCCGGGTCCTCCACCTTCACCGTCGCGGTCTGGTTCTGCGGATGGCTGGCGAAGTAGGCGCCAACCAGTTCGCCGTACCACGGCCAGCTGTACTCGGTGTCGGACGCGGAGTGGACGCCGGCGTACCCGCCGCCGTTCTGGATGTACCGCTCGAACGCCGCCTGCTGCTCGGTGTTGAGCACGTCACCGGTGGTCGACAGCCAGACGACCGCGTCGTACTGGGCGAGGTTCTCGTCGGTGAACGCCGCGGCGTCCTCCGTCGCGGTGACGTCGAACTCGTGCGCGGTACCCAGCTGCTGGATCGCCGCGATGCCCGCGGGGATGGAGTCGTGCCGGAACCCCGCCGTCTTCGAGAACACCAGGATCGAGTAGCCACCGTGGCCCGGGTGGGCGGCCGCCGGAGGCGCCATCGCGGCCACCGCCAGCGGCACCGTCGTCACGACGGCGGCACCTGCGGCCAATAATCGCCGCGCCCATCGGCGGGCGCGTTGCGCGGGATGACTCACCACAGTCTCCTTCGACTGTCGGGAACGGATGATGCGCTCCGTGCCCGGGGTCGCCCCCGGTGGTACTACTCGGCCCTGCGTTGGTGTGCTCAGGCGGGTGCGGGGACCTCCGTCCACGCGCTGCCCGCGGCCGCGCTGTCCTCGACGGCCGCGAGGACGCGCTGCACGACCAGGCCGTCGGCGAACGACGGCGCCGGGTCGCGGCCCTCGCCGATCGCCGTCAGCAGGTCGACGGCCTGGTGGGTGAACGCGTGCTCGTAGCCGAGCCCGTGCCCCGCGGGCCACCAGGCGCTGACGTACGGGTGGCTGGGCTCGGTGACCAGCACCCGCTTGAAGCCGGCCAGACGGTCGTCCTCGGTGTTGTCGTAGACGTTGAGGACGTTCATGTCCTCGAAGTCGAACGCGAGGCTGCCCTTCGACCCGTTGATCTCGATGCGGATCGCGTTCTTGCGCCCGCTGGCGAAGCGGGTCGCCTCGAACGAGGCCACCGCTCCCCCGGTGAACCGGGCCAGGAACAGCGCGGTGTCGTCGACGGTGACCGGCCCCATCTCGGCGTTCTCGCCGGCCGTACCGGCCAGGCCGGTGAAGGAGTCGGGGATGGGGCGTTCCTTGACGAACGTCTCCAGGATCGCGCTGACGCCGGTGATGCGCTCGCCGGTGATGAACTGGGTGAGGTCGACGATGTGCGCGCCGATGTCGCCGAGCGCGCCGGACCCGGCCCGATCCTTCTGCAGCCGCCACGACAACGGCGCAGCCGGGTCGGCGATCCAGTCCTGCAGGTACTGCGCGCGCACGTGGTGCAGCTGCCCCAGGCGCCCCTCGGCCACCAGCTGCCGGGCCAGCGCGATGGCCGGCACCCGGCGGTAGGTGAAGCCGACCAGGCTGCGGACCCCCGACTCCGCCGCCTTCTCCGCCGCCTCGACCATGGCCTCGGCCTCGGCCACGGTGTTGGCGAGCGGCTTCTCGCAGAGCACGTGCTTGCCGGCCTCGAGGGCCGCGATCGCGATCTCCGCGTGGGTGTCGCCGGGCGTGCAGACGTCGACCAGGCCCACGTCGTGGCGGGCGATCAGCCGCCGCCAGTCGGTCTCGACGCTCTCCCACCCGAAGCGTCTCGCGACGTCGCCGGCCGCCTCGGCGTTCCGGCCGCCCAGCGCCACCAGGCGCGGGACGACGGGAACGTCGAAGAAACTCGGCGCGTTGCGCCAGGCCTGGGAGTGGGCCGCCCCCATGAACGCGTAGCCCACCATGCCGATACCGAGGATGGGCGTGTCGTCAACCGTCATGTGCTGTGCCTTCCGTTGTATCCCCCGTCGGTGACGGGTGCTGGCGGGGCCGGCGCCGGCCCCGCCACTCACCGCGTCCTGATCAGGATTCGAACCCCAGGGGGAGGTACTGCTCGACGTTGTCGGCGTTGACGACCGGAGCGTTCAGCACGATCCGGCGCGGTACCTCGACCTGGACCAGGTCCGACATCCCCTTGTTCTGCGCCAGCAGCCGGGCCAGCCGGATGCCGTCGGCAGCCTGCGTCGGCGGGTAGAGGATGGTCGCCTCCATCTCGCCGTCCTGGATCCACCGCATCGCGTTCGCCGAGCCCGCGCCGCCGATGAAGAAGAACTCGTCGCGGCCGGCGTTGTCGAACGCCTGCTTGACGCCGACGCCCTGGTCGTCGTCGTGGTTCCAGATGATGTCGATCTGCGGCGCGGCCTGCAGCAGGTTGGCGGCCTGCTCCTCGCCGGACTCGACGGTGAACTCGGCGGCGACGCGGTTGTCGACGGTCTGCCCGCACGCCTCCAGCGCGTCGGCGAAGCCCTGCGAGCGGTCCTGCGTCAGCGGCAGCGAGTCGATGCCGGCGATCTCGGCGATCACCGGGTCGGCGATGCCGTTGTCCTCGACCAGCTGACAGGCGTAGGTGCCGGCCGAGACCCCCATGCCGTAGTTGTCGCCGAGGATCGTGGTGCGCGCGGCGAACGGCGTGGAGAACTCGCGGTCGACGTTGACGACCGGGATGCCGGCGTCCATCGCCCGGGTGGCCACCTCGGTGAGCTGCGCGCCGTCGGTGGGCAGCAGCACGATCGCGTCGACGCCCTCGTTGATGAACGTCTCGATCTGGCTGATCTGCAGGTTCGCGTCGTTCGTGGCCTCGGCGGTGCGCAGCTCGACGTCCTCGTACTTCTCCGCCTCGGCGATGGCCGAGTCGTTGACCGCGGCCAGCCAGCCGTGGTCGGCCTCGGGGCCGGAGAAGCCGATGACGACGGTCTCGCCGGGCTCGTCGTTGCCGCCGGAGGGAGCCTGGGCGTTGGTCTCCGCCGCCGGCTCGTTCTCCTCCTCCGGTTCGTTGCTGGTGCAGCTGGCCACGAGGGCCCCGGCCGCGAACACGGCGGCCGTGGCCGTCAGCAACCGGCGGGGCCGGTTCGTACGTACCGACATGGGTCTCTCCTCGTATCGATGCGGTCCCGGACTGCCCGTCCGGCGGGTGCGCTCTTGGGGGTGGGCTCTGAGGGCTAGGTCGAGTCGCTGCCGCGGACCGCGACCCGTTGCTGCAGGAACACGGCGATCACGATGATCGCGCCCTTCGCGACCGCCTGGGTGGAGCTGTCGAGGTTGTTGAGGGTGAACACGTTCGTCAGGGTGTTGAAGATCAGCACGCCGATGACGGTGCCGACGATGGTGCCGCGGCCGCCGGTGAGCAGCGTCCCGCCGATGACCACGGCGGCGATCGCGTCCAGCTCCCAGAGCTGGCCGTGGGTGGCGCTGCCGGTGGTGGTGCGGGCCGCCAGCATGATCGCGGCGATGCCGCAGGCGAGGCCGAGCACGACGTACAGCAGGACGGTGTGCCGCTTGACCGCGATGCCGGCCAGCCGCGCCGCCGTCGCGTTGCCGCCGACGGCGATGGTGCGCCGGCCGAACGTGGTGCGGTTGAGCAGCACCCAGCCGATGGCGCTGACCACGGCGAAGATCCAGACCAGCACCGGCACGCCGAGGAAGTCGCCGTTGATGAAGTCGACCAGCCCGCGGACGTCGATGATCTGGGTGCGCTTCTCGGAGATGATCTCGGCCAGGCCGCGGGCGGCGGCGAACATCGCCAGCGTGGCGATGAACGGCGCCATCCTGCCGTACGCGATGAGGATGCCGTTGACGAGGCCGCAGCCGACACCGACCGCGCAGGCCACGAACACCATGATCAGCCAGTGGGTGTCCTCGGCCATCGTCTGCGTCGCCAGGGTGGTGGCCCAGACCGACGAGAGCGCGACGATGGCGCCGACGGAGAGGTCGATGCCACCGCCGATGATCACGAATGTCATGCCGATGGCGACGACGCCGATGCTCGAGGCCAGGCGGAGGATCGTCAGCATGTTGTCGGTGCTGGCGAACCGGTCGCCGGCGGTGGCCACGCCCACGGCGCAGAGCACGAGCAGCGCGATGACCAGGCCGAGGTTCCGGCCGAACGGGCTGCTCATGAACCGGACGAAGCCGGACTGGGTCTCGCCCTCGGCCGCGGCGGCCGCCTCGATGCGGCGGTGCTCGTCGGCGGGCGGGGTGGTCGGCGGTGCGGACGGAGTCTGGTCGCTCACGCTGCGCTCCCTTCCATCACCAGGTCGAGGACCCGGTGCTCGTCGATGTCGTCGGCCGGCCCGGTGTGCACGACGACCCCTTCCCGCAGGACCAGCACCCGGTCGGCCAGGCCGAGCACCTCGGGGACCTCACTGCTGACCAGGACGACGGCGACACCGTCGTCGGCGAGCCGGCGGACGAGCGCGTAGATCTCGCTGCGCGCACCCACGTCGACCCCTCGCGTCGGCTCGTCCAGCAGCAGCACCCGGCACTCCCGGAGCAGCCACCTGGCGAGGACGATCTTCTGCTGGTTGCCGCCCGACAGGGTGCGGACGGCGCGGTCGACGTCGGGCGGGCGGACGTCGAGCGACTTCACGTGCTCGGTGGCGGCGCGCTTCTCGTCGCCGCGGTTGATGAAACCGCCACGGGCGAAGCGGCCCATGGTGGCGAGGCTGACGTTGCGGTAGATGGCCTCGTCGAGCAGCAGGCCCTGGCTCTTGCGCTCCTCGGGGCACAGCCCGACGCCGGCGCCGACGGCCGCGCGGACCGACCCGTTGCGCAGCGTCCGCCCGTCGACGCTGACCGACCCCGACGACGCCTTGCGCGCGCCGTAGACGGTCTCGAGGATCTCCGAGCGCCCGGACCCGACCAGCCCGGCCAGCCCCACGATTTCGCCGGCCCGCACCTCGAAGTCGACGCCGCTGAACGCCTTGCCTGCGGAGAGGTCGCGGACCGCCAGCACGACCGAGCCGTCGCCGTCGCGGGACTGCCGCTGCGGGAACACGTACTCGATGTCGCGGCCGGTCATGCGGCGGGTGAGCTCGCGGGTCGGTGTGTCGCGGGCCGGCAGGCCGGTCGCGACAGTGCGGCCGTCCTTGAGGACGGTGACGCGGTCGCCGATCTGGCGGATCTCCTCCAGCCGGTGCGAGATGTACACGACGGCGACGCCCTCGGCCTGGAGGTCGCGGATGACCTTGAACAGCCGGGCGACCTCCTCCTGGTCGAGGACCGCCGACGGCTCGTCCATGATGATCAGCTTGACGTCGTGCGACAGCGCCCGCGCCATGCTGACGATCTGCTTGCCGGCCGCCGACAGCGTGCCGACCTCGCGGCGCGGCGAGATCTCCGGGTGGCCGAGCCGGGCCAGCAGCGCCGCGGCCTCCTTCTGGGTGTCGCCGCGGCGGGAGAAGCCGGCCGCGGCCAGCTCGTGGCCGAGGTAGATGTTCTCGGCGACGGACAGCCCGTCGACGAGGTCGAGCTCCTGGTAGATGGTCGCGATGCCGTGCTTCATCGCCGCCATCGGCGTGGTGAGCCGGATGGCCTCGCCCTGCCAGCGGATCTCGCCCTCGTCCGGCTGGTGGGCGCCGGCCAGGACCTTGATGAGCGTGGACTTGCCGGCGCCGTTCTGGCCGAGCAGGCAGTGCACCTCGCCGGCGCGGACCTCGAGGTCGACGCCGTCGAGGGCCCGCACGCCCGGGAAGACCTTGACGATGCCGGTCATCTGCAGCAACGGGTCGCTCACGCCATACCTCCGGGAAGTGGGGCCGGGACGGTGGCCACGGACGCGGGGTCGGTGAAGACGGCCTCGAGGGCGACGTGCGCGCCGCCGCGGCAGGCGGCGGTGAAGCCCAGCGCGGACAGCTCGATGCGGCAGCCGCCGCGGGCCGGCGCGACGACCCGCTTGTCGAGCTCGGTCTCCATGGCCGGGAGGAAGAACTCGCCGAGCGCGGCGAAGTAGCCGCCGAGGACGATCACCCGCGGGTTGAAGAGGTTGACCAGGATGGCCGCGCCGAGTCCGAGCGTGGTGCCGACCGCCTCGATGCCGCGCAGCGTGCGGCCGTCGCCCAGCGACGCGCGGCGGCGGATCTCGGCCAGCCGGACCTCGAGGTCGACCGACGGGTCGGTGACCGGGTCGTCCTTGTCGGCCACCTCGCGCAGCAGCGCCGCCAGGCCGACCGACGCCTCCCAGCAGCCGAGCTTGCCGCAGCCGCAGCGGTGGGCGGGGTCGCCGATGGGCATGTGCCCGATCTCGCCGCCGTAGCCCTCGGTGCCGCGCAGCAGCACGCCGTCGGAGATGACGCCGCCGCCGACCCCGGTCTCGCCGGTGACGTAGACGAGGTCGCCGGTGCCGGCCGAGGAGCCGACGGCGTGCTCGGCCAGCGCGCTGAGGTTGGCGTCGTTGTCGACCCGGATGGTCGCGGCCGGACCGGCCAGCCGCGCGGTCAGCTCGTCGGCGATGCGCACCTCGCGCCAGCCGATGTTCGGCGCGTGCCGCAGCACGCCGGGCGCGGTCTCGACCATGCCCGGGATGCCGACGGTGATGCCGCCGACGTCATGCCCCTGGGCCGCGGCGGCGTCGACGGCGGCCGCGATGGCCGCGGCCAGCTCGTCGAGCGTCTTCTCCACGCCCAGCCTCGGCACGTCGAGCGGGGTGCGGACGTAGCTGACCTGCTCGCCGCGCAGGTCGAGCACGAGCACCGCGACGTAGTCGACGTTCACCTCGGCGCCCAGCCCGCAGATGCGCCCGTCGATCTCCACCGTCTGCCCGGGCCGGCCCACCCCGCCGCCGCGCTCGACATCGCCGTCGCGGACCAGGCCCAGCTCGCCGAGCTCGGCGACCAGGCTCGAGACCGTGGCCTTGTTGAGGCCGGTGTCGGCGGCGATGCGGGCCCGCGAGCGCGGCCCGTGGTCGCGGAGATCGCGCAGGACCATCGCCAGATTGTGCCGGCGCAGGAACACCTGGTCGGCGGGTGCGGACGCGTCCGTCATGGGTGCCCCCTCTCCCGGCGTGACCTGCATCACGAGTGTTCGTCGGTTGGGACAACAAACTAGGAAGGGCGGCCAGTCGAGGTCAAGGGTTACGAACGAGTTTCTTCCGGTGACCAGCCGATGACGCTCGAACAACCGGCGGGACGGCCGTGGCGGCCGGATCGGCGGGATGATCGGGTCGATACCAGGCCATATGCGCTCTGAGCTGCGGGTTGGCGGCGCTGATGCGCTGGAGGGGACGGGGCGCCCGGCCGGTGGGCGGAGGAGGTCACGGTTCGGCAACATCCGGCGCCCGGGCGGCAGAACGTCAGCACTCAAGCCAGGTTTCACGCATCTCGGCGACGAACTTCCCACCGTGACTGGACAAAGTGGCGAACCGATTCAAGATCGGCGCGGCGACCGCCTACCATCGCGCCCATGCACCGCAGCCGCCTCTCCACCCTGCTGATCGACGCACCGGCCGCCGAGGCCGCACGGAGCGTCGCGTTCTGGACCGCCGCGCTCGGCACCACCAGCCAGAGCCCGCCCGGCGAGCCGCAGTTCCACGGGCTGCCCGGCGTCGTCCCCGGCCTGGTGACGGCCGTCCAGTCGCTCGAGGACGGACCGTCGCGCTACCACGTCGACATCGAGACCGACGACGTCGCAGCCGAGGTGGCCCGGCTCACCGGGCTCGGCGCCGTCGAGGTCGGCGAGTGGCAGGGCTGCCACACGCTGCGAGCGCCCGGCGGGCACCTGCTGTGCGTCATCCCGGTGCACAGCGATCCGGCCGAGTTCGCCGCCGCGGCCACGGCCTGGGAGTAATGGACGCGCGGGCCGGCCGGGTTCTCGCCCCGTGGACGAGAACCCGGCCGGGGTGTGCGTCCGGACGATCAGGGCGTCAGCCCTCCGGAACCAGCACCACCTCCGCGCTGTCGGTCAGCGCCGGCACTCCCTCGCCGGGGTCGTCGGTGTAGGTGACGTTGAAGACGCCGGTCAGGTTGTCGCCCGGGTCGTGGCCGCCCGGCAGCGTCGTCAGCAGCGTGCCGCTGCAGCCGAGCGCCGTCGTCTGCGGGTGACCGTGGGTGTCGTGGCCCAGGATGTACGTCACGCGCACCCGCGAGCAGTCCACCGGCTGGTCGTCGGTCACCTGCACCTCGTACGCCACCTGGTCGCCGAAGCTGAACGTGTCGCCTGACTGCGGCGTCACGAACTCGACCTGCGGCGTGAGGTTGCCGACGATGACGTCGACCTCCGCCGACGCCGACTTGTGGCGGTGCTTGCCGCCGAGGTCGGTGACCTTCAGCGTCGCGTGGTACAGGCCGTTCTCCTCGTAGGTGAAGGACGGGTTCTTCTGCCGCGAGTCGACCTTGCCGTCGCCGTCGAAGTCCCACTCGTAGCGCAGCCGGTCGCCGTCGGCGTCGGCCGTGCCCTCGCTGGAGAACTGCACCGCCAGCGGCGCGAGCCCCTCGGTGACGTCCGCCGCGACGACGGGCGTGGGTGTGTGGTTGCCGCCCACGCCGATGTAGTCGATGCGCGACAGCTGGGCGTCGGGGTTCTCGGCGAAGTAGCCGTCGCCGTACTCGAGGACGTAGAGCGCGCCGTCGGGGCCGAACTCCATGTCCATCGGGTTGTCGGTGACGATCGACGGGACGATGCTCTCGATCGCCTCGACCTCGCCGTCGTCGAGGTGGATGCCCTTGATCCAGTCGCGGGTCCACTCGTAGGCCAGCGGGATGCCGTCGTAGTACTCGGGCCAGGCGATCGGCGCCCGCCCGCGGGTGGTGTTCGGGTCGAAGTCGTAGGCCGGGCCGCCCATCGGGCCGATACCGCCGGTGCCGAGCTCGGGGAACTCGGCGGACTCGCCGTACGAGTACCAGATGTCCGGCTGCGTCACGGGCGGCAGCTCGGTCAGGCCGGTGTTGTGCGGCGACTCGTTGACCGGCGCCGCGCAGTCGAACGGCGCACCGGACACACCGGTGGCGAAGTCGTAGTCGACGTAGGGCAGCTCGGCCGTCGCGCAGTACGGCCAGCCGTAGTTCGCCGGTTCGCGGACCACCGTCCACTTGCCCTGGCCGGCCGGCCCGCGAGCGGGATCGGCCTCGCCCGCGTCGGGCGAGTAGTCGCCCACGTAGACGTCGCCGGTATCGGGCTGCACCTCGAGGCGGAACGGGTTGCGCAGGCCCATGGCGTAGATCTCGGGCCTGGTGCCCGCGGTGCCGGGCTCGAACAGGTTGCCGTCCGGGATGGTGTACGAGCCGTCGTCCTGCACCGTGATGCGCAGGATCTTGCCGCGCAGGTCGTTGGTGTTGGCCGACGTGCGCTGCGCGTCGAACGCCGGGTTGCGGGTGGCCCGTTCGTCGATCGGCGCGAACCCGTCGGACTCGAACGGGTTGCTGTCGTCGCCGGTGCCCAGATAGAGGTTGCCGGCGTCGTCGAAGGCGATGTCGCCGCCGACGTGGCAGCAGATGCCGCGGTCGACGGGGACGTCCATGATGTGCTGCTCGGTCGACAGGTCGATCTGGTCGCCGGTCAGCTCGAACCGCGCCAGCGTGATGTGCCCCTCGAACGGCTCCCAGTCCGCGGGCACGCCGTCGAACAGCGCGTCGCCCTCGTTCACCGTCGGGGTGTCGGGGTCGTCGAGCGGGGTGTCCAGCGGCGGCGAGTAGTACAGGTAGATCCAGTTGTTGGTGGTGCCGAAGCCGGGGTCGACGGCGATGCTCTGCAGCCCCTCCTCGTCGTGCTGGTAGACGTCGAGCTCCGCGGCCAGCGTGTTGAGCCGCGTGTCGGGGTCGTGCAGCCACACCTCGCCGGCACGGGTCGTGTGCAGCACCCGGCCGTCGGGCAGGACCACGAGGTCCATCGGCTCGCCGGGGGTGTCGTTGAGGGTGACCTTCTGGAACGCCGAATCCGGCGGTGCCGCGTCAGGTGCCCCGGACGCGGCGAGGCCCGGTGCCGCGACGAGCGTGGACGCGACGAGCGCCCCCACGGCCATCACTACGGCTTTGCGCATGCTGCCCTCCGATCACGGTTCGGAAGGCCTCAGATAAACGTCCTGTTTCCACTATGTCAAGACGTTTGAAACAGTTTCGTCATTCATCGTGCAATCTGAGCGGTGAAGTGACGAAAGTGCCTGATGTCCGTGCGTGGCGAGGCGCCGGTGAGCCGGCCCGCGGCCGGCCCACCGGCGTTCTCCCCGACGTGATCAGGCGCTGAGCTGGGCGGTCAGCACCTCCCCGTGGTGCGTGAGCACGGTCCGGGCCGCGGCGTCGGTGACGAACGAGGCGCTGCCGGCGGTGGACAGGAACTGGGCCAGCGACCGGACGGCGCTGTCGTTCCGGCCAGCGTCGGCGTTGCGGACGGCGGTAGCGAGATGCAGCCGCAGCCGGCTCTCGCCCGCGTCCGTCAGCACGCCCGCGGCGGCGTAGTGATCGACGATCGCGGTGAGGTCGGCCAGCGACGTCGTGACGGTGAACGCCGCCGCCGCGGTGCCCTGCCGGCCGGCGGTGTCGGTGGCCGTGGCGGCCAGCGTGTGCTCGCCGACGGTCAGGGTCCACAGCTGCACCGTCGCACCGGACTCCAGCGGCGCGCCGTCCAGCGTCCCCGTCACCGAGGCGATCCCGGAGACCGCGTCGGTGCCGGTGAACGACGGCGTGAGCGTGCCGCTCGCCGGGTAGCCGCCGCCGTTCTCGACCCCGCCGATCGACGCGACCGGCGCGGACTTGTCGATGCGCACCGTGACCGAGCCGACGGACGACACGTTGCCGCCGTTGTCGGTGGCCCGGTAGTGCACCGTCGTGGCGCCCTCGGCCGTGATGGTCAGCGGGTTGTTCGCGTTGGCCCAGGTGGCGCCGCCGTCGGTGGAGCGCTGCCGGCTGGCGACGGTGCCGTTGTCGGTGGCGTTGACGGTCAGCGTGACGTCGCCGGTGTACCAGCCGTTCTGGCCGGTCGGCGCCGCCGGGTTGAGCGCGTGGCTCACCGAGGGCGGGGTCACGTCGGCCACACCGTCGCCGACGAAGCGGACCTCGTCGAGCTCGAACCCGCTGGTCGACGTCAGGTAGAGCCGGCCAGAGCCCGCCGGCGGGTTCGTCAGCGCCTGCTCCACCTCGAACCAGCCGGTCCGGTTGCGGAACGAGAGCTGCGCGAACGGCGGCGCCTTCGGGTCGTTCCAGCGCAGGTGCAGCGTGCCCCGTCCCCAGGCACGGGCGACGAGCCCGTCGATGTTGACCAGGTTGACGGGGTCGAACGCGATCCAGTCACCGGCGTCGAACGACGTCACCTTGCGCAGGCCGCGCGCGTCGGGGTCGTCGGTGACCTGCACGCCGCTGCTCGCGTCGAACCACTCCGCCTGCTGCGTCTTCGGGTTCAGCAGCAGCGACGCCTCGCCGCGGGCCGGCGGGACGCCCAGGTGCCCGCCGTCGGTGTAACCGACCACCAGCGCGCCGTAGATGTTCTCCGTCTCGCCGTGCTCCGGCGCGTCGGCCGGCGTCGGGACGCCGAACGTGCAGCCGGTGCCCGAGCTGAGCGGGTGCGCGTGCTCGTCGTGCCCGAGGCCGAACGCCCACGTCGCCCGCGAGCAGACCGGCGTGTCGCCGTCCTCGGGGTCGCTGACGGACACCGTCACCGGCACCGCCTGGCCCCAGTCGAAGAAGCCGCCGGTCGGGGTGTCGAGCGTGACCGCCGGGGCCACGTTGCCGACCGTGATCTGCGACGACCGGACCCCGAACTTGCCGGACGGGTCGGTCACGCGCAGCGCCGCGTTGTACTGGCCCAGCTCGGTGTAGGTGTGCGTGACGGTGACCCCGGTGGCGTCGAACGCGCCGTCGCCGTCGAAGTCCCACTCGTAGGTCAGCGCGGCGCCCTCCGGGTCGGCCGACGCCGACGCGTCGAACGTCACGGTCAGCGGCGCGCTGCTGCTGGAGATCGGGTCGGCGGTGTAGCGGGCCTGGGGCGACTTGTTGCCCTCGGCGTAGTCGACCCGGTAGAGGCCGGCGTCCGGGTTCTGCCGGAAGAATCCGTCACCGTACTCGAGCACGTACAGCGAGCCGTCCGGCCCGAACTCCATGTCCATGACGTTGTCCCAGATCGGCTGGGCGACGTGGTTGAGGTGCGCGTTCGGCAGGAAGTCGGTGATGCCGGTGACCGGGCCGTTGGCGGCGAGATCCAGCGTGAACGCCGCGACGTAGTCCTGGGAGAACTCGGCGAAGAACGGGTGGCCGTCCCAGAACGCGGGGAACTTCGCCGGCGACGGGTTGTCCGCGTCGTACCGGTACACCGGGCCGCCCATCGGGCCCTGGCCGCCGCCGCCGAGGTCGGTCAGCTCCGGCCACGGCTGGTGGCTGGCGTTGTCGCCGTAGTACAGGTGCGGCGCGGTGGCCGGCGGGACGACGTCGAGGCCGGTGTTCCAGCGCGAGTTGTTCTCGGCGCCGACCTCGCAGTCGAACCACGCCCCGGGCGTCGCCGTCGCGTAGTCCCACTCGTTGTAATTGGCGTTCGGGCCGTGGCAGTACGGCCAGCCGCCGTTGATCGGCTGCAGCGTGGACTGCCACTCGACGTAGCCCATCGGGCCGCGGTTCGGGTTCGGCGCACCGGCGTCCGGCCCGTAGTCGCCCCAGACCAGCGCGCCGGTCTGCACGTCGTAGTCGATGCGGAACGGGTTGCGCACGCCCATGACGTAGATCTCCGGGCGGGTCCGCTCCGTGCCCGGCGCGAACAGGTTGCCGTCCGGGATGGTGTACGACCCGTCGTCCTCGACGTGGATGCGCAGGATCTTGCCGCGCAGGTCGTTGGTGTTGCCCGGGCCGCGGCGGGCGTCGAAGCCCGGGTTCATCCCCGGCGCGTCGTTGTTCGGCGCCATGCCGTTGGCGCCGGGTGTGCCGGCCGGCGTGTTGTCGCCGGTCGACAGGTACAGGTTGCCGTCGGCGTCCCACGCCATGTCACCGGCGACGTGGCAGCACTGGCCGCGCTGCGTCTCGATCTTGATGATCTGCTGCTCGGTCGACAGGTCGAGCGAGTCGGTGGCCTCGTCCCACTTGAACCGCGACAGGACGTTGTAGCCCTTCCAGCGGTCCCAGTACGACTCGGTCTCGCCGGCCGGCAGCGAGTTCGGCGCGTTGCCCGACGGCGTCGTCTGCGGATACGGCGCCTCCATCACCCGCGGCGCGTACAGCAGGTAGACCCACTGGTTGACCGCGAAGTCCGGGTCGATCGCGATGGTCTGCAGGCCGTCCTCGGAGTTGGCGTACACGTCGATCGTGTTGATGACCCGGGTGATGCCGGTCGACGGGTCGGTCAGCCGGACGTCGCCGTTGCGGGCCGTGTGCAGGACCCGGCTGTCCGGCAGGATCGCCAGGTCGATCGGCTCGCCGGTGTTCTTGCTGAGCAGGATCTTCTCGTAGTTGTCCCAGTCCAGCGCGGGGTCGTCGGCGGTGGGGTCGTGGCCCTCGTGGGCGGCCGCCGGAGCCGTCGCCGTCAGCGCGGCCACGGGCAGGAGCAGGGCGAGGGATGCGGTCAGGATGCTGCGGATGCGGCGCATGGGGGGGTCCTCTCGTCAGCCGCGCAGGCCGTAGATGGCGTCGAAGCTGCGTTCGGCCGCGCCCAGCGCGCCGCCGGCGTCCGGCGACGTGTTCGGCGCGTTGTCCTGCTCGTACAGCGAGTAGTGCCGGCCGCGGGAGCCGATGCTGGTGTAGAACCGCTGGAAGTCGATGTCCCCTGCGCCGAACTCGACGATGTCGTACCCGTTCGCCGCCGCCGAGCGCCGTCCGTCCTTGGCGTGGAACAGCGGATAGCGCAGCCGGTTCGCCACGACGTAGTCGATCGGGTCGAAGCCCGGCGCGATGTGCTGGCCGACGTACGCCCAGTAGATGTCCATCTCGAGGAAGACCAGCTTCGGGTCGGTCTCCGACAGCAGCAGGTCGTACAGCCGCACGCCCGGGTCGTCGGCCGCCATCCGGAACTCGTTCTGGTGGTTGTGGTGGTACCAGCGCAGCCCGCGGGCCTGCGCGGCCGCGCCGAACGCGTTGAACTCCGCGGCCGCCGCCCGGTAGCCGGCCACCGTCCGGTTCGCCGCCGTCACCGGCTCGTTCGCCGTCCCGATGAACGGCAGGCCGAGGATCTCGGCGCGGTCCAGCTCGAGCTCCATGTTCGTGCGGAACGCGTTCAGCCCGACGTGGCTGCCGATGCCCGTCAACCCGTTGTCGTCGAGCAGCCGCCTGATCTGCTGCACCGTGATGCCCGGCTCGGCCGGCGAGCTGTAGCCGGCGAACTCGACGTTCTTGTATCCCAGCCGGGCCAGCTCCTCGAAGACGACCCGGAAGCCGAGCGACGAGACCAGGTTGCGGATGGTGAACAGCTGGATGCCGATCTTGCCGGGCGGCACCAGCATGCCCTTGGCCGCGTTCGCGGCGGACGGAGCGGCCAGACCCGCCGCCGTCACCGCCATGGTCGTGCCGGCGACGGCGCCCAGGAACTGCCGCCGGTTGATCTCGGGACGTGCCATCTCGTACTCCTCGTTGAGTCGATCGACCGCTGTGCGGGATCGGTGACGGGATGCCAAGTGCGCGCCGAGCGATGCCCCCTCCCTCCGCCCCGGTGCCCGTGCGAACGCGCGAAGAAAACGGCCCGAACCGGCCGTTGATCACGCAAACTAGACGTCCGGAGAGACCCTGGTCAACGGTTTGCGGCGAACTTTCGCAACTTGACGTGGTAAGTAACGCGGTCCGCCGGGGATAGTGGGCGTTGGCACCCCTGGGCAAGGATGTGGTCGGGTCGGGTGACGTGGGCGCCAACTGTTGGCGCCCAGGCCACCGCCATTCCAGACAACCCCCGGCCTCAGCGAGGGGCCGCCGTCGTCAGGGAGCGGCGAAGATCGCGTCGCTGATCAGCGCCGCCGCTCCCACGACACCCGCGTCGTCGCCCATCTCGCTGAGGACGACGGGGAGGTTGCCGGTGGCCAGGGGCAGCGAGCGGCGATAGACCACGCCGCGGATCTCGGCCAGCAGCGGGTGCCCGAGCCGCGCCACCCGGCCGCCGATGACGATGAGGCCGGGGTTGAAGAACGACACCAGGCTGGCCAGCACCCAGCCGACCCGGTGGCCGCCGTCGCGGATCATCTGGACGGTGTAGGGGTCGCCCATGGTGACCGCCGCGGCGACGTCGGCGCCGGTCAGCTCGCCCTTCTCGGCGAGCAGCGACGCCAGCGCCGGGGACCGTCCGCCGCGCGCGGCCGCCAGGGCGTCGCGGGCCAGGGCGGAGCCGCCGAAGAAGGCCTCGAGGCAGCCGGTGTTGCCGCACGCGCAGGTGGGGCCGAACTCCTCGACCCGGATGTGCCCGATGTCGCCCGCGCAGCCGTCGACGCCGCGGTAGAGCTGGCCGTCGACGACGATGCCGCAGCCGATGCCGGTCCCGATCTTCACGAACAGGAAGTCGCGGGCGTTCTTGGCGACGCCGGAGTGCTGCTCCCCCAGCGCCATGACGTTGACGTCGTTGTCGAGCAGCACCGGGCAGCCCAGCTCGCGCGCGAGCGCGTCGCGGACGGGGTAGCCGTCCCAGCCGGGCATGATGGGCGGCGAGACCGGCATGCCGCCGTGGAAGTCGACCGGGCCCGGGACACCCACGCCGACGCCCGCGGGACGGGTCACGCCGTGCTCGGCGAGCACCTTGTGGGTCAGCTCGAGCGCGCTGGCCAGCACCGGCTCCGGGCCGAGGCGGACGTCCATGTCGATGGAGCGCTGCCCGAGCACCGTCAACCGGCCGTCGGTGAGCGCGACGGACACGGTGGTCGCGCCGATCGCCACCCCCACGAAGCGGACGTCGGACGAGAGGTCCACCAGCGTCGAGCGGCGCCCGCCGCGCGACGCGGCGGGACCGGCGCCCTCGGCCAGGCCCAGCTCGGTGAGACGGCTGACCTCACTGGCCATGGTGGTGCGTGAGACTCCGAGCCGATCGGCGAGCTCCACCCGGGAGAGCGGCCCCTCGTCGCGCAGCAGCTTCAGGACTTTCGCCTGGGTCGCCGTCTCCGGGCGGCCGGCGAGCGTGTGCGCCATGGGATAATCGTGCCACACTTTCGCCGCTACACCGCGAAAGTCGTCTCCCATCGTGAGCGCGGACGTCTCAGGCTTCGGTCCCGGCGATGCCCTCCAGCTCGTCGAGGATGAGGTTGGCGCCGAGCACGCCGATTCCCAGCATCCAGGTGTCGTCCTCCACCTCGTGCACGTCGCCCGCGGCGATGGCCGGCAGGCCGGTCCAGAGCCGCTCGACGGCCGGGCGGGTGGTGGTCCGCGGGTCGCCGTAGCTGGTGTGGATGACGAGGTCGCCGTCGATCTGCTCGAACTCCTCGGGGCTCAGCTCGGCCATCGAGTACTCGTTCCACGTGTGGTCGCCGAGGTCGAAGCCGGCCTCGGTGAGGATCGAGCCGGAGAAGGTGTCCGGCCCGTACAGGCGGAAGTTCTCCGGCAGGAACCGCACCATCGACACCGTCCGGCCCGCGGCGCCGACGGACTCGCCGATGGCGGCGGCCCGCTGCGCGAACTCGTCCAGTAGCGCCTGGGCGTCGTCCTGGCGGTTCAGTGCCGCGCCGACGATCTCGACCTGCTCCTTCCAGTTGGTCCCGGAGTCGGCGGAGAACACCGTCGGCGCGATCTGGCTCAGGTCGGCGTACAGCTCCTCGTGCCGGACCCGGGCGCCGATGATGAGGTCGGGCTCCAGCTGCGCGACGGCCTCGACACTCGGTTCGACGGTGAGGCCGACCGTCTCGACGCCGTCCAGGTCGCCGAGGTAGTCGGGGTAACCGGCGCCGGCCTCGGCCTCGGTGGCGCCGACCGGCGTGACGCCGAGCGCGACCGCGGCGTCCAGGTGCGGCGAGTCGAGCACGACGACCCGAGAGGGCTCGCCCGGCAGCTCCGTCGTCCCCATCGCGTGCTCGACGGTGTACCCGGCGGCGCCGCTCGCGTCCGCCGCCGGCTCGTCGTCGGAACCGCAGGCGGTCAGGGCGAGAGCGAGGACGGCGACGGCGGAAGCGGCGCGGAGGCTGCGGGGCACGAGGGTCATGCCCCGCAGCCTATCCAGCCGAGTTAGGTCAGCCTTATCTACCCTCCGGTGTGGTTCGCGTGGTCCTCCGGCTTCGGCTCGAAGCCGACGCCGCCGTGCGGGTCGACCTCCTCGCCGGGCCGGGTCGGCAGCGTGATGTGGACGTGGCCGTTGCCGGCGTCGATGTTGAGGACGTCGAGCTGGGTCGCGGCCACCGACCACGCGGCCACCGCCTGGTCGCGCAGCCGCCCGGCCAGTTCCAGCAGCCGCTCCTGCTCCGGACCGGCCGGCGCCGCGACGGCCGACTCGTACGCCGTCGCCGCGGAGCCGAGCAGGTCGATCGCCAGCAGCAGCCCGTTGCGGGTGGTGTTGAACTCCGTCGACCCCGACGGCGGGTCGCCGAAGGTGCCGATGGCGGCGCCGACGGCCGAGTGCCAGGCGGCGGGGCTGACGGCGGGCGAGACGACCCCCTGCCCGCCGGACGGCACCACCATGTGCAGGCCCTCGATCACGTTGAGCAGCCCGGCGTGCGCCGCGGTGGTCTGCTCGGTCAACTGGCCGATCAGCTCGACCTGGCGCACCTCCTCCTGCGCCTCCAGTTCGGCGACGCGATCGGCCACCGGGTCGCCGTCGTCGCCGCCGCTGAGCACCAGCGTCGCCAGGACGATGTTGACGGCGGCGAGGGCCACCGCCACGGCGATCCAGAAGCCCCGGCGCCGGGGCGGGGACTGCTGCCCCGGCGCCGGGGACGAGGACCGGCCGGCACCGGTCCCCCGTCCGCCGCGCGCGCTCGGTCTCCGTGATTCGTCGCGTCGGTTCGCCACGTTCGCAGGACGTTGAGCTTGCACGGTGACGTCTCCCTTCCTCTGGGTGGTTTAGAGCCGCGCCCGCAGCGCGTCGCTCATGCGGAGCAACTCGGCGCGGACCGCCTCGTCCTGGACCGTCGACGCCACGGCGTCGTAGCGGTCCAGCGAGCCCTCGGCCGGCCCGGTCTGGCCGTCGCCGGCCAGCCGTGCGGCCATGGACAGGTGCTGGGTGAGCTGACGTTCCTGCTGCCGGTTCAGCGCGCCGGCCGCGTAATGGTCGGCGACCAGCCGGGCGCCGGACTCGAACGTGAACTCCTGGACGCGGACGTTCCGGAAGTACACGTCGTCGCCGTTGCCGTGGTTCTGGATGCCGACGAAGCTCGGCTGGTTCATCCGGTTCGGGTCGGTGTCGGTGTAGTCGTTGATCAGGACATCGTTGAGGTACACCCGGATCCGGTCGCCCTGGACCACGATCTCGTACGCGTTCCACTCACCTGGCGGATTGAGCGCGGCGTCACGAGCGGCGACATCGGCCGACTGGAACGCGTAGATCGCACCGGTCGTGCGGTCCGGCGCGTCCGTCGCGTCGATCTGGATCTCGTGGCCCTGGTTCACCGCCAGCCACGGGTCGGTGCCGGGGTCGGGGAACCCGACGAAGACGCCGGAGTTGTCGTCGCCCGGCATCATCCAGTCCAGCTTCAGCGAGTAGTCGGTGAACGCCTGGTCGTACCAGTAGAGCCCCAGCCCGCCGTACGAGACCAGCTCGCAGTCGGCGTGCAGGAACCCGCCCGGACCGGCCATCCGCCACGCCGCCAGGCTGTCCGCCGTCCCGTCGAACAGGCTCTGGTAGCCCGCACCCGGGTCGGTGGGGTCGCACTGGACGACCGGCGCGTCGCCGAACGTGAACCGCTCGAACGTGGCCGGCTGGCCGACGCCGTTGAACGCGGCCAGCCCGATCCGCGCGCCGGGCAGCCCGGACGTCGGGCGCGGCCGGCCGAACGCCGTCCACTCCTCGCCGTCGGCGGACCAGTACGCGGTCAGCGTCGCGCCGTTGCTGACGATCTTCACGTGGGCGTTCTCGTTGATGCCCTCCGGCAGCGGCCCGGAACGGTCCAGCGCGGCGTCGAACACCGCCTGCCCGCCCTGGTTGAGCCCGAACTCGAACCGCCAGCCGACACCTGGGATGTTGATGAGCACGGCCTTGGCGAAGTTCTGGTCGCCCGCGTGGACGATCACCCCGGCCTGCTCGTAGTCGCCACCGGCCGGGAGAGCCAGTTGAGTGGACGCCTCGAAACCGGCCGCCGGGTCGGCGATCGGCTGCAGG
Source organism: Jiangella sp. DSM 45060 (assembly GCF_900105175.1). Lineage (NCBI taxonomy): Bacteria > Bacillati > Actinomycetota > Actinomycetes > Jiangellales > Jiangellaceae > Jiangella > Jiangella sp. DSM 45060. The sequence goes on from NZ_LT629771.1 coordinate 4,286,634, forward strand.
ACGACGTTGGCGGCGGTGGTGTTGCCGCCGAACATGTCACCCTCGAGCGCATCGATCTGCAGGCGTCCCTCGCCCACCACAAGATGCTCGGCGTTCGGCCGCAGGATGGACGTCCACCGGCAGCGGTCCAGCGCGGTGCCGTCGAACTCGTCGTTCGGGTCCACCTCGGCGCCCGGGTCCTCGCAGGCCGCCGCGTCGGAGCTGAACGTGAACGCGTCGATGTCCATCAGCCCGCCGCCGCTGCCCTGGAACACCAGGTAGAGCGGCCCGGTCCCGGTGCCCGGGTCGGTGACCGGGACGGGTTCGAGGTCGACGTAGTTGTCGGGGCTGCCGGTGTGCGGCACCTCGACGGTGGCCGCGAGCGGACCGTCGGGTGCGCCGGTGCGCACCTCGACGGTGCCGCCGGGACCGCCGGCCGAGACCCGCATCTGCACCGACTTCGCACCGGCCAGGTCGTACGGCTCGAACGAGATCCAGTCGCCGGGGTCGATGTAGCCGACCCGGGCGCCGCCCTCGGCCGCGCCGTGGCTGACCACCTGCACGCCGTTCTGCGCGGAGAAGTGCTCGGCCTGGCGGTGCCGCGGCTGCAGCACCAGCTCGGCCGTCCCCGTCACCGCGACGGTGTCGGGCGACGGCGGCGTGTCGGTGTACTCGGCCAGCAGCAGCCCGAAGATGTTGTCGTCGGTGCCGTGCGCGCCGTCGGTCCCCGTGGAGATGCTGCCGGAGCAGCCGGTGACCGACTCGCCGCCGTGCGTGTGCTGGTCGTGGCCGAGCGCGAACGTCACCTCGACGTCGGCGCAGTCGACCGGCTGTCCGTCCGGGTCGGTGACGCTGACCTCGAACGCGACGTCCTGCCCGAAGCTGAACAGGCCGCCGTTGGGCGGTGACACGAACTCCACGACCGGCGCGGTGTTGCCGACGACGACGTGCGCCGTGGCCACGCCGGTGTTGCCGTCGGAGTCGGTGACGGTCAGCGTCGCCGTGTACTCGCCGTTGGCGGTGTACGTGTACGACGCCGCCGGCTCGGTGGAGTCGACGGTGCCGTCGCTGGTGAAGTCCCACGCGTAGGTGAGGACGTCACCGGGGTCGGGGTCGGCCGAGCCCTCGGACGAGAACTGGACGGTCAGCGGCGCCAGGCCGGACGTCGGCGTCGCGGTGGCGACGGCCGACGGCGAGCGGGTGCCGGCGACGTAGTCGATGCGGTAGAGCGCGGAGTTCTCGTCGCCGTTGAAGAACCCGGTGCCGTAGTCGAGGACGTACAGCGAGCCCTCGGGGCCGAACTCCAGGTCCATCAGCTGCGTGTTCTGCATGAAGCCGGAGAACGCGCCGATGCGCGCCGGCCCGTCGTCGCCGACGGTCATGTTCTTGATCCAGCGGCGGCCGAACTCGTAGGCGAAGAACTGCCCGTCGTAGTACTCGGGGAACTTCGTCTCCGACTCCAGCGCCGGGTCGTAGCGGTACACCGGGCCGCCCATCGGCGACTCGCTGCCGCTGCCCAGGTCCGGCACCGAGCCGCCGTCGTACGGCAGCCAGGCGGCGACCGCCGGCGGCACCGTCGGCAGGCCGGTGTTCAGCGCGGAGTCGTTCGCCGCGCCGCCCGCGCAGTCGAACTTCGCGCCGACGGGGTCCTGCGTGCCGTCGTTCGGGTCCTGCTGGCCGGTGTTGGGGTCGATGCCGTAGTACGAGGTGAAGTCGCGGTCGGCGTAGGTCTCGGCCTCTGTGTTGCGGCCGGTGCAGTAGGGCCAGCCGAAGTTGCCCGCCTCGGTGACCCGGTTGAACTCGACCTGCCCGCCGGGCCCGTACTGGTTCGGCCCACCGGAGTCGGGGCCGTAGTCGCCGACCCAGACGTCGCCGGTCTCCTGGTCGACGCTGATGCGGAACGGGTTGCGGAAGCCCATCGCGTAGATCTCCGGCCGGGTCAGCTCCGTGCCCGGCGCGAACAGGTTCCCGTCCGGGACCGTGTACGACCCGTCCTCCTGGACGGTGATCCGCAGGATCTTGCCGCGCAGGTCGTTGGTGTTGCCGGAGGTGCGGCGCGCGTCGAACTGCGGCGCCCGCGTCGTCCGGTCGTCGATCGGCGCGTACCCGTTGGACTCGAACGGGTCGGTGTCGTCGCCCGTCGACAGGTAGAGGTTGCCGTCGGCGTCGAAGTCGATGTCGCCGCCGTGGTGGCAGCAGTTGCCGCGGTCCTGCGGGACCTGCAGGACCACCTGCTCCGACGCCGGGTCCAGCACGCCGTTCGCGAACCGGAAGCGGGACAGGTTGTTGTGGCCCTCGTACGCCTCCCAGATCGACGGGTCCAGGCTGGAGTGCGCGACCTCGCCCGGGGGTGTCGAGAGCGGCGGCGAGTAGTAGAGGTACACCCAGCCGTTGGTGGCGAAGTCCGGGTCGAGGGCGATGCCCTGCAGGCCGTCCTCGCGGAAGTCGTACACCGGGATGTCCGCCGCCAGGGTGGTCTGCCCGGCCGCCGCGGTGTAGAAGACCCGGCCGTCGCGCGACGTGTGCAGCGCGCTGCCGTCGGGCAGGACGGCGACGCCCATCGGCTCGCCCATCTCCTGCGGCCCGCGGGCCAGCGTGATCTGGTCGAAGTTCTCCGTGACGGTGGCGCCGCAGTCGGCGTCGACGGTGCCCGCGGCGGTCTCGATGCCGCCGGCGAGGTGCTCGCGGAACTCCGCCTCGGCGTAGGACTCCTGGGTGTGGCCGCCGCCGGTGTACCAGGACCGGCCGCCCTCGTAGTCCTGGCACCACGCGATCGGGTGGTCCGCGCCCATGACGTCGCCGTCGTAGCTGTCCGGGTCCAGCGACGCCAGCACGTGCACGCCGCCGCGCGGGCTGGCCCGGTAGTCGTACCACTCGTCGGTGCGCTCCCACCGGTCCGGCAGGTGCGCGGTGGACGGGTGGACGCGGTCCTCGACGACGACGGTGGCCGGCTGGATCTGCGGGTGCGACTGGAAGTACGCCCCGACGAGCCCGCCGTACCACTCCCAGTCGTACTCGGTGTCCGCGGCCGCGTGCACGCCGGCGTAGCCGCCGCCGGCGGCGACGTAGCCCTCGAACGCGGCCTGCTGCTCGTCGTTCAGCACGTCACCGGTGGTGGACAGCCAGACGACGACGTCGTACTGGGCGAGGTTCTCGGGCGTGAAGGCGCCCGCGTCCTCCGTCGCCGTCACCTCCCAGCCGCGCTCGGCGCCCAGTTCCTGGATGGTGGCGATGCCGGTCGGGATGGAGTCGTGCCGGAACCCGGCGGTCTTGCTGAACACGAGGACGTGGGTGCCCTCGTGCATGGTCTCGACATCTTGGGTGACGACGGGCGCGGCGGCCGCCGGCGCGGTCGTCGCGGCAAGTGGCAGCAGCAGCGCTCCGGCTGCGGCGATCGCCGCGGATCTGAGCAGGGGTCGTCTCGATTGGCGTGGCAACGGTGCCTCCTCGAATGTGGTGCGTGCGCCCCTTGCTCCCCCGTCCACCCGCCTCGGCCGCGAGTGTGTGGTGCCGGTGCCGGGCGGCGGTGACGATGACCACCGCCGCCCGGCACGTCTCACTGCTGAGGTGTCACAGCTGAGCCCGCAGCGCGTCGGCGTAGGCGAGCAGCCAGCCGCGCGCGGTCTCGTCCGTCACCCCCTCGGCGATCGCGACGAACCGGTCCAGCGACACCGTGGCGCCGTCCGTGACGCCCTGCCCGGCCAGCCGCTCGGCGTTGGCCAGGTGGGTGGACAGCTGGACGCCCTGGTTCCGGTTGACGGTCCGGTCGTCCCGGTACCGCTGCACCAGCGCCTTCGCGCCGTCGTAGGTGGCGACCACCTCGAACGCGACGGTCGTCTCCGCGGCGTTGCCCGCCTCGTCGACGGCCGTGGCGACCAGCGTGTGCGCCCCCAGCTCCGGTGTGACGGTGGCCGGGTTCTCCACCGCCGCGCCGTCCAGCGTGAGCGACACCGGCACCTCGCCGGACACGTCGTCCGTCGCCGTGGCGCTCAGCTCCAGCGCGGTGGCCAGGTCGTAGCCGCCGCCGTCGGCGACGCCCTCGACCGTGATCACCGGCGGGGTGGTGTCCGGCTGCTCCGTGGTGACCCGGAAGTAGTCGAACGCCACCGTGACCGGCTGGGTCTGCTGCGGGCCGATCGCCATCAGGCCGAACGAGGTGAGCTCGGCGTCGTTGGTGACCGGGTCGCCCAGCGAGGTCCAGTTGACCCCGCCGTCGCTGATCTCCGCCGCGTAGGTGTCGCCGCTCTTCGTCATCCGGAGGTAGAACCAGCCGCTCTCGCTGGTCTCCGGGATGTCGATGTTGCGGTTGCCGCCGTTGCCGAACTGGCCGCCCTTCTCCGAGACCAGCTCGGCCCGGAGGTCGGTCGGCGACGTGGCGCCGTTGTTGGCGACGACGTCGAACTTCACGTAGTCGTCATCGCCGCCGTACACCATGAACCCGGCCAGCTGCCACTGGTGCAGCATCGTCGGCGTCAGCCGCGTCTCGATCGTCCAGTCGCCCTCCGGCACCCGCTGCAGGATGAAGTTGCTCGGGTCCTCGTTGGCGGCTCCGTTGATGTCGCCCGGCTGGGTCTCGATCTGCAGCCGCCCGTCGGCCACCGAGGCCGCCGACGAGTCGTAGCGGACCACCGAGTTCCACCGGCACCCGTCGATCGCGGCGCCGTCGAACTCGTCGGACGGCTCGCGCGAGCCGTCGTCGTCGGCGACGTCCGGCGTGATGGTGAAGTGGTCGAAGACCGCGTTCACCGAATGCGCCGCCGTGTCGCCGGCCGCCATCAGGCCGATCGTCGAGTCGTCGATCACCTGCGCCGCGCCGGCCAGTGCCGTCCACGTCTCGCCGTCGGCCGAGTAGGCCGCCGTCACCTGCTCACCGTCGCTGGCCAGCCGCAGGTGCGCCGTCGACGGGAAGTCCGCCGGCAGCGTGACGTTGGCGTGCCAGGTGCGGGTGCCGCCGGCCTCGGTCTGGAACTCGAGGATCCGGCTGCCCGAGCTGGTGCGGGTGAAGGCCAGCTTGACGTAGTCGTCGTCGGTGCCGTGCATCAGCAGGCCGGCGTGCTGCCACTCGCGGGTGTGCTCCACCGAGACCGCGGTCTCGACGGTCCACTCCCCGTCGCGGGTGGGCTGGCCGACGTAGCTGATCGGGCCCTCGACGGCCTCGTTGATGTCGCCGTTGGTGACCGGCAGCACCAGGCCGCCGTCGGCGACGCTCACCGGGAGGCCGTCGGCGCCGCGCACCGTCGTCCACCGGCGGGCGTTGAGCTCGGACCCGTCGAACTGGTCCGACCCCGTCATCAGGCAGACCGGCGGCTGCTCGGGCTCCGGGTCCGGTCCGGGCAGCCCGTCCACCAGCGTGAAGTCGGTGAACGTCGCCGTGGTGCGGGCGGTGCTGCTGTGCGCGGTGACGGCCAGGCCGATGTCCTGGACGTCGGCCGCCCCGGTCAGCGTGACCGGCTCGCCCACCTGCGTGAACGTCTCGCCGTCACGGCTCCAGTACGACGTGTACAGGTCGCCGTCGCGGACGATGCGCACCCACGCCGGGTAGCCGTGCTGGCCGGCGCCGGTACTGGCGTCGAGCTGGCCGTTGCCGTCGCTGTCGCGCAGCCACTCGAACGAGTTGCCCGCCCGCATCGTCATCGCCGCGTAGCCCGGCGAGACGCCCGGCTGCGTGACGTCGTTGCGGACGATCAGGCCGGCCTTGGCGGAGTTGTTCGAGTTGGTCTGGCTGACCACCTTCGCCGTCGCCGTCCACTGGTCGCCCGTGGCCCCGGCCGCGCCGGGCAGGTACACGGCGCTGTACTCGTCCGTCCCCTGCCACATGTTGCCGCCGCCGGACTCGACCACCCAGGTGTTGTTGTCCGGACGGTCGAAGGTGCCGTTCGCGCTGGCGTGCGAGAACGTCAGCCAGTCGCCGAACAGGTCGCCGACCTCCACCTGGACGATCCGCGACGTCGTCGTGGCGCCGTTGTCGTTGGTGGCGACCGCGGTCAGCCGGTAGCGCTGCTCCTCGGTCACCGTCCAGGTGGCCTCGTACGGCGCCTCGGTGTCGACGCCGATGGACTCGTCGCCGACGAAGAACTCGACCTGCGTGATCGTGTTCTCCGCGTCGGCGGCCTCGGCCGTGACCTGGACGTCGCCCAGCTCCAGCTCGTCGGACGGCGTCGGCGCCGTGATGGCGACCGTCGGCTTCGTCGTCGTGGCCGCGCCCTTGCCGTCGGCCTCGACGAAGTTCAGCCGCCGCTCGCCGGCGCCCGGGAACACGGCGTAGAGCACGAAGCTCTCGCCCGGGTCGTCGACCTCGACGCGGACGTCGGCGTAGCTGCCCGACCCCGTCGCCGGGACCTCGCCGGTGCCCAGCAGCGGGCCGTCGGGCGCGTCGCGACGCAGTTCGATCGGGCCGCCGGTCACCGACGACGCCCGCAGCACGAGCGCGTCGACGTTGTACAGGTTGACCGGGTCGTACGACGCCCACGCGCCGTCCTGGCCGGACACCGCGGTGCCGTGCCCCTCGACGTCGCGCGACGAGCCGGTGGTGACGCCCTCGGCGTCGTCGTAGAACTCGGCTTCGCGCTGCCGCGGGAACAGCAGCGATGTGTCCTCACCGGCCAGGGCGGGGATGCCCCCGGCGCCGCCGCCATCGGTGTAGCGGGCGTTGAGGATGTAGAAGACGTTCATGTCCTCGCTGTGGCCACCGCCGAGCGCCGTCTGTACCTGGCCGGTCCGCCCGCTGAGCGGGTCGGCGGGGTGCGGGTGCTCGTCGTGTCCCAGCGCCGGCTGGATGATGACGTCCTCGTCGGCGATCTCCGCGTCCTCGGCGTCGGAGACGGTGACGTCCCACGCCACGGTGTCGCCGAAGTCGAAGAACGAGCCGTCCGGCGGCAGGTTGAAGTCGACCTCGGGCCGGGTGTTGCCGACGGTGATCGGCACCGTGGTGGTGCCGGTCTTGCCCGCCGGGTCGGTCACCGTGAGGCGGGCGTTGTAGACGCCGTTCTCGGTGTAGGTGAACGACGCCTGCGGGTCGGTGGAGTCGACGGTGCCGTCGCCGGTGAAGTCCCACTCGTAGGTGAGCGCCTCGTTCTCCGGGTCGGTGCTGCCGGTGCCGTCCAGCTGGACGGCCAGCGGCGCCTGGCCGGAGTCGGGCGTGGCCGTCGCGTGCGCCACCGGCGAGCGCGAGCCGGACACGTAGTCGACGCGGTACAGGCCCGAGTTCGGGTTGTCGCGGCCGAAGCCGCCGCCCCAGTCGAGCACGTACATCGAGCCCTCGGGCCCGAACGACGAGTCGATCGGCGCCATCCACTGCTCACCGGGCAGGAACGGGTTGATCTTCTCCAGCGCGCTGGTCTCCTCGTTGAGGTCCAGCGAGTACATCTTGTTCTTCGCCCACTCGTAGAAGAACGGCTTGCCGTCGTAGTACTCCGGGAACTTGGTGTCCGACACCAGGTCCGGGTCGTAGTCGTAGAACGGGCCGCCCATCGGCGCCAGCCCGCCGCCGGCCGGGATCACCGACGGGACGGACGAGGTCTGGTAGCCGTACCACATCTCCGGCTCCTGGGCCGGGGGCAGCTCGGTCAGGCCGGTGTTGCGGACGGAGTCGTTGACCGGGTTGTCGCAGTCGAACGGCTCACCGACGGTGACCGGGTTGGTGCGGTAGTCGACGTCCAGGTACGGCGTGTTCGGGCCGATGCACAGCGGCCAGCCGTAGAAGCCGGGCTCCTTGATCAGGTTCCACTCGACCATGCCGGCCGGGCCCCGGTTCGCGTTGTTGCTGCCGTTGTCCGGGCCGTAGTCGGCGACGCCCAGCCAGCCCGTCTCCGGGTCGACGGAGAACCGGAACGGGTTGCGGAAGCCCATCGCGAAGATCTCCGGGCGGGTGCCCTCGGTCCCCGGCGGGAACAGGTTGCCCTCGGGGATCGTGTAGCCGCCGTCCGGCTGCGGCTGGATCCGCAGGATCTTGCCGCGCAGGTCGTTGGTGTTGGCCGACGTCTCACGGGCGTCGTGGAACGTGCCGTCGCGCTCGGACAGCGGGGCGTAGCCGCCCGACGGCTCCGAGTGCGGGTTCACGTCGTCGCCGACGGACAGGTAGAGGCTGCCGTCGGGGCCGAACTCCAGCCCGCCGCCGGTGTGGCCGGGCTCGTCCGGGAGCCGGCGGGCCGGCACCTCGAGCACGACGACCTCCGACGCGGGGTCGATCTGCGAGCCCGCGCCGACGGTGTAGCGCGACAGCGTGCTGACGAAGTTCGCCGGATCGGTGTCGTCGGCACTGGCCTTCGAGTGATAGACGAACAGGTGCCCGTTCTCGGCGAAGTTCGGATCCAGCGCGATGCCCAGCAGGCCGTCCTCGCCGCCGGAGTACACCGGGATGGTGATGGCCGTGGACGTGACCTGGGTGGCCGGGTCGTAGACGCGGATCTGCCCGCGCACGAGCTCGGTGAAGAACACGCGGCCGTCGGGCGCGACGTCCATCGCGAACGGCGCGCTGGTGTTCTGGTCCAGCGGCACCCGCTCGAACTGCTCCCACACGGTGCCGCCGCAGTCGCCCTCGGCCACGCCCGCGGCCCACTGCACGCCGCCGACGATGTGCTGGACGAAGTCCGGCTCCTGCGTGTAGTGGGCGCCGAAGTGGCCCATCGCGGTCACCCAGGCGCGTCCGCCGTCGTACGGCTTGCACCAGGAGATCGGGTGGTCGTACCCCTGGGCGTTGCCGCCCGGGTCGTAGGTGGTCTCGTCCATGGTCGCCAGCACGTGCGCCGTGCCGCGGACGTTGGCCGAGAAGTTGTACCACTCGTCGGCGCGGTTCCAGCGCTGCGGCAGGTGCGTCGTCGACGGGTGCGCGCCGTCCTCGACGCGGACGGTGCCGGGCAGGCCGGGGCTGGTGCCGGTGGCCGCGTGGCCCGGCATCAGCGCGCCGATCAGGTTGTCCCACCAGGCGTAGTTGCCGCGCATGTCCGCGGCGTTGTGGATGGCGACGATGCCGCCACCGGCCTGCTGGTAGCGCTCCATGGCGGCCTTCTCCTCGGCCGTCCACGGGTCGCCGGACGCCTGGAACATCACCAGCGCGTCGAAGTGGGACAGGTCCTCGTCGTTGAAGATCGACGAGTCCTCGGTGTGCTCCGAGGAGATGCCGGCGGCCTCGAACGCCGCCTGCAGCACGGGCACACCCTGCGTGATCGCCTCGGTGTGCCGGAACTGCGTGGTCTTGGTGAAGATCAGGACGTGCGCTGCTTCACCGTGCTCACCTTCGTGAGCCGACGACGGCACTGCCGTCAGGAGTGGTATCGCTAACACAGCGGCGAGGGCGACGGCCAGGAGCCGAGCCCATCGCCGGCGTAGAGCCACGATCATGGGGGTTCCTCCAGGGAAGTGCGACTCTGCTACTCGAAACCCCGCGGCGTGCCGGCGCCGGCGGTCGGACGATGCTGCTCAGACGGGCTGCTGCGGTACCACTCCCCTCAGGAAGGACAGGCCGTCGACGGCGATCGCGTCCTGGCTCGCGGCCAGCGGCCGCCAGATGGACGCCGCGGTGGCGATGGTCGCGTTGTCGGCGGTGAAGGACTCGATGACGAGCGGGCCGGTGTAGCCCGCCGCGTCCAGCGCGGCGACGATGCCGGGCCAGTCGAGGTGGTCCGCGCCCGGCGCGCCGCGGTCGTTGGCGCACACCTGGACGTGCGCGATGCGGCCGGCCGCCCGCGCGATCGCTCCGGTGACGGACTGCTCCTCGATGTTCATGTGGTAGACGTCCAGCGCCAGGCCGATGCCGTCGGCCGGCAACCCGTCGATCGCCTCGAGCGCCTGGTCGACGGTGTTGATCAGGCTGGTCTCGTAACGGTTCAGCGGCTCGACGGCCACGGTGACGCCGGCGGCGCGGGCGTGCTCGACGACCGGGCCGAGCCCGTCGCGCAGCTCGGCGTAGCGGTCCGCGCGCTCGGACGGCGTCATCCGCCAGGTCCGCCCGACCGACGCGTACGCGGGTCCGGCGATGGCCGGCGCGCCCACCGTCGCGGCGACGTCGACGACGTGGCGCAGGTAGTCACGGGTGCGTGCGACGGTGTCGTGGTCCGTCGCGACCAGCTCGCGGCCGTCGCCCATGACCAGCGCGACCGCCGCCGACAGGCCGTGGTCGCCCAGCACCTTCGCCGCCCGGGCGGGGTCCCAGTCGCCCGGGTTCTCGACCGGCAGCTCGACGACGTCGAAGCCCCAGCCGCTGATCCGCGGCGCCAGCTCGGCCAGCGCGGCGTCGGTGAGCGGCGACGTCCACACCCACGTGTTGACCCCGAACGCTCTGCTCACGTGCGGACTCCTCTCCCCGCCGTGCCCCGCCGGCCGCGGTGCGCGCGGCCGGCGGGGTGGCGACTCGGTTCAGGCGGTACCGATCAGCGGTCCTGCCAGGCCGCCGGGAAGCCCGGCAGGTCCTCGCCGCCGAACTTGGCGTAGTGCAGGCTGGGCATGTCGGCGTTGCGGTCGAGGAACTCGTCGCGGTCGTCCTCGGTGATCTCGTCCTGCGGGAGCACCCACTCCACCGGCACCTGCTCGCCGGCCCAGATCATCGTCGCGGCGAGGATCGGGGTGCGCCACTGGAAGTTCGAGTAGACCGGGGCGACCGCCGTCATGCCGGTCTCCTGCCACTTGCGCAGGAAGCTCAGCTCGTCCTCGCCGACCATGACCGGGTAGTCCTTGCCGGAGTCCTCGAACGCCTCGACGGCCGCGACGGCGCCGTCACCGGCGTCCATCCAGATGCCGTCGACGTCGCCGCGCTGCAGGTACTGCGTGACGATGTTCTTGATCTCCGCGCCGTCGCCGCCGGTGAACTCGTCGCCGAGGATCTCCAGCTCGCTGTCGGCGAAGATCTCCTGCGCCGCCGCCCAGCGGTTCTCCAGCACGTCGACACCCGGCAGGATCCGCAGCGCCAGCACCTTCGAGCCCGGCTCCAGGTTCTCGACCAGGAACTCCGCGCCGTCCGCGCCGTAGGCGTAGCCGCCGATCGGGTGGATGAACGTCGCCATGCAGTCGGTGTTGACGCCGCGGTCGAACACGATGACCGGGACGCCGCTCGCGCAGGCCGCCTCGACCGCCGGCGTCAGGGTGGCCGTCGTCGACGGCGAGATGATGATGGCGTTGCAGTCGCCGGCGTCGATGAACGCCTGGATGTCGGAGATCTGCTTGTTGTCGTCGTCGGCGGCGTCGGAGACCCGGAACTCGCCGATCAGGCCCTGCTGCTGCAGCACCTCGACCTGCTGCTGCATGGTGATCCAGCCGGTGACCCGCCACGGGTTGCTGACCGAGGCGTTCGAGAAGCAGAGCGTGTTGCCGTCCTGCGCGTACTGCGCGGTGTCGACGTACTCGGGCTCGATCGCCTGCAGCCACGGGGTGGCCGGGTCGCCCTCCGGCGCGATGTCGCGCTGGGCCAGCTGCCGGTCGTAGTCGGCGCGGACGAAGAACTCACCGTCGGCCGTCTCGTCCTCCGGCTCCTCGCCCTCGGCGCCCGGGTCCTCGCCGGCCGCCTCGGTCTCCTCGGGCGCCGCGGTGTCGGACGGCTCGTCGGTGGTGCAGGCCGCGAGCGTCAGGGCCGCGGCAGCGGCCGCCGCCAGTAGAGCGCGCGTAGTGCGCATCGTTCCCCCTCCTTGGGTGACGAATCAGGCTTCGTTCGTGTGCGGTTGGGACGGGACTTCCTGGTGGTGCCGGGGACGCGCCCTCTCACGGGCCGCGTAGGCGACGGCCGCGATGATGATCACGCCTTGAACCGCCGGCCGGATGGTCGACGGCATGCTCAGCTGGTTGAACAGGACGAACAGGGCCTCGAGGGTGAGCGCGCCGGCCATCGCCGCCACGACCCAGCCGCGGCCGCCGCCGAGCGCGGCGCCGCCGAGCACCACCGCCGTGATCGCGGTGAACTCCAGACCCTGCCCCACCTGCGCCGTGACACCGGCGTAGCCGCCGATGAGGATCGCCGCCAGCGTGGCCAGCACGCTGGAGATGACGAACGCCAGGGTGCGCACCCGCCAGACCCGGACGCCGGAGAACCCCGCGGCGTGCTCGTTGTCGCCGGTGGCGATCAACGTGCGGCCGTACGAGCTGCGCATGACCGCCACGGCGATGATGACGATCCCGACCAGGATCATCAGCGCCCACGGCAGTTGCCGTACGACCGACATGTCGATGCCGCCGCGTCCGGGCTGGCGGAACGCCTCGGACAGTGCGCCGGTGGGTGCGCCGCCGGTCCACAACCGGATCGCGCCGTAGAGCACCAGCATCATGCCGAGCGTCGTGATGAACGACTGCACCTTGAGCAGCGTCGTGATCAGCCCGTTGACCAGGCCGACGAGAATGCCGAAGCCGAGCATCAGCAGGATGACGGGGACCGTGCGGCCCTCCTCGCCGTCGATCAGCGCGGCGGCGATGACCACCTGCGCGCCGACCAGCGACCCGACCGACAGGTCGAACTCGCCGGACACGATGACGAAGTACTGGCCGATGGCCAGGATCATCAGCGGTGCGGCCTGCTTGAGGAACGCCATCAGCGACGGCGGTTCGGCGAAGCTCGGGTTCACGATGAAGATCGCCGCGAACACGACGATGAGCAGGGCGAACACCGTGGCGCTCCCGCCGCCGAAGACCCGCGCGAGCAGGTCGCCGGCCCGCGAGCCGGCGCTGCGCTGCGGCGCGGGCTGCTGCGTGGTGACGGTCATCGGGGGCCTCCCGCGAGCTCTGGCGTCGGCTGATCGGGCCTCGGTTCCGGTGGCGCGGAGCCGCCGCTGCCGCCGTCACCGCCGAACCTCACGCGGCTGGCCTTCCGGTCGATCTGCCGGCGGGCGTAGATTGCGACGGCCGCGACGATGATGGTGCCGCGCAGCACGTCCTTGAAGAACGGGTCGACCGCGAGGATGTTGAAGACGGTGTCGAGCACGGCCAGGATCAGCACGCCGGCGATCGTCCCGGCGATGCCGCCGCGGCCGCCCAGCAGCAGCGTCCCGCCCAGCACCACCGCCGCGATCGACTCCAGGTCGTAGCCGGAGTTGTAGACCAGCGCGCTGCCGGTGCCGAAGCGGGCAGCGATCAGCAGGCCGGCGATGCCCGCCGCGATCGAGCAGAGCACGTGCGCCGTCACCAGCACACGGCCGGTGCGGATGCCGGACAGCCGCGCGACGTCGGCGCTGCCGCCGACGGCGAACATGTGGTAGCCGGTGCGGGTCTTGCGCAGGAACAGGATGCCGGCCACCGCGACGATCAGCATGACCAGCGTCGACACCGGCACCGGGCCGATGCGGCTGAAGCCGAACTGCTGGAACGAGCTGGGCACCGCGCCGGCCGGGCCCTGGTACTCGGTGTCCAGGTAGCCCTTGATGATGAGGCCGACGCCGAGCGTCGCGATGAACGGGTTGACCTTCAAGACCGAGACGATCAGGCCGTTGCACAGGCCGATCCCGCCGGCCACCACCAGCACGGCGAGGATCGCCAGCGGGACCCGCGCGGGGTCGCCGTTCATCGTCGTCGCCGCGATCAGGCTGCTCAGTGCCATGACGTAGCCGACGGACAGGTCCAGCGACCGGCACAGGATGACCAGCGTCTGGCCGATCGCGACGAACCCGAGCAGGCTGGACCGGCTCAGGATGTCGCGGGTGTTGGCGATGCTGAACAGGTTCTGGTCGTCCAGCGCCACCAGGATCGCGCCGATGACGAGCACCCCGGCCAGCGCCAGCCACACCAGCTCCGTGGCGCCCAGCCGGCGCCGGGCGGGCTTGCCGGTCCCGGTGACCGCGACCGCGCGGCTCATCGCTGGGTTCCTTCGGTCTCGTGGCCCGTGGCCAGTGCCATCACGGTCTCCTCGTCAGCGCCGGCCGGCAGCTCGCCGGCGACGCGGCCGTCCCGGAGGACGACGATGCGGTCGGCCATCCCGAGCACCTCGGGCAGCTCGGACGAGATCATCAGGATCGCCACACCCTGCGCCGACAGCTCACGCATCAGCGTGTAGACCCGCTCCTTCGCGCCGACGTCGATGCCGCGGGTGGGCTCGTCGAGCACGATCGCCTTCGGTTCGGTGGCCAGCCACTTGGCCAGCACGACCTTCTGCTGGTTGCCGCCGGACAGGAACCGCACCTCCTGGCTGCTGCCGCGCGAGACCAACTCCAGCGACGACAGGATGCCCGGAATGCGGCGGGCGCCCTGCGACGCGCGGCGCGGCAGGACGGCGTCCAGCACCAGCCGGGCGTTCGCGGCGATGGACTGGTTGAGCACCAGGCCCTCGCCCTTGCGGTCCTCGGTCACCAGCGCCAGCCCCGCCCGCACCGCCTGACGCGGCGATCGCGCGGTCAGCGGGCGCCCGTCCAGGGACACCGTGCCGCGGGTGAACCGGTCGACGCCGAACAGGGCGTGCGCGATCTCGGTGCGGCCGCTGCCCTGCAGCCCGGCCAGCGCGACGATCTCGCCGCCGCGGACCTGCAGGTCGATGCCGTCGAGCTGCTCGTTGCCGCCACCGCGGATCTCGAGACGGACGTCGCCGGCCTCGGTGCCGGGCAGCTTGTCCGGGAAGAAGCTGGCGATCGGGCGGCCGACCATCTTGCGGACCAGCTCGTCCGAGCTGATGTCGGACGTGGCGACGGTGTCGACCAGCGCGCCGTCCTTGAGGATCGTCACCCGGTCGGACAGGTCGAAGATCTCCTTGAGCCGGTGCGAGACGTAGAGGATGGCGACGCCGCGCTCCTTCAGTTTCCCGACGAGGCGGTAGAGCAGCTCCACCTCCTCGTCGGCCAGCGCCGCGGTCGGCTCGTCCATCGAGATGATCCGCGCGTCGTAGGACAGCGCCTTGACGATCTCGACGATCTGCTGGCCGGCCACCGACAGCGAGCTGACCCGGGTCTCCGGCCGCAGCCAGGTCAGCCCGAGGTCCTCCAGCAGCGCCGCGGTGTCGGCGTTCATCCGGCCGGCGTCGACCAGCCGGTTGCGGCGCGGCTCGCGGCCGAGGAACACGTTCTCGGCGACGGTGCGCTCCGGCAGCAGGTTGAACTCCTGGAACACGGTCGACACGCCGGCCTGCTGGGCCAGCAGCGGGTGCTCGAACCGGACCTCGTCGCCGTCCAGCTCGACGCTGCCGCCGTCGGCCTGGTAGACGCCGGCGAGGATCTTCATCAGCGTCGACTTGCCGGCGCCGTTCTCGCCGATCAGCGCGTGCACCTCGCCCGCGCGCAGGTCGAGGTCGACGCCGTGCAGCACCTGGACGCCGAGGAACGACTTCTCGATGCCGCGCATCCGCAGCAGCGTCGTGGTGGTACCGGCCGCACCGGTCATTCGGGCACCTCCACCCAGTCGCTCTCGCGGGCGGACGTCACGACGGCCTCGGCCAGCCGAGCGGCGCGCAGGCCGTCGTCGAACGTGGGCAGGCCGTCGGGGACCTCGCCGCCGATGGCCGCCTGGGTGTCGGCGACGAACGCGTCGAAGCAGTCCTGGTAGCCCTGCGGGTGGCCGGCCGGGACCCGCGCGTACCGGGCGGCCGGCGAGCTGAGCGTCTCGGGGTCGCGGACCAGCTGGCTGCTGCGCTCACGTCCGCCCCACCACAGCTGCTCGGGGTTCTCCTGGTCGAACGAGAGCGAGCCGCGCGAGCCGGAGACCTCCAGCAGCAGCCGGTTCTTCCGGCCCGCCGACACCTGGCTGACGACGACCGAGCCGATCGCGCCGCCGCGGGTGGCGAACTGGACGATCACGACGTCCTCGGTGGTGACGTCGCGCAGCGTCTCGACGCCGCGCAGTTTGTTCACCGTCGACGACTGCGCCGACAGCCGCGCGATGCGCTCCCCCGTCACGAACTCCAGCAGGTCGCACCAGTGCGAGCCGATGTCGCCGAACGCGCGGGTCGGGCCGCCGAGGCGCGGGTCGACCCGCCAGTTGTCGT
The DNA here is from genome assembly GCF_900105175.1 of Jiangella sp. DSM 45060. Lineage (NCBI taxonomy): Bacteria > Bacillati > Actinomycetota > Actinomycetes > Jiangellales > Jiangellaceae > Jiangella > Jiangella sp. DSM 45060. Next base: position 4,302,490 of record NZ_LT629771.1, read on the forward strand.
CGGTGGGGTGCAGCAGCCAGTCCTGCAGGTAGCTGCCGTGGGCGAGGAAGATGCTGCCGACCTCGCCGGCGCGGACCCGCTCGCGCGCCTCGCGGACCATCGGGTGGAAGCGGTAGACGAACGGGACGGCGGCGACGCGGCCGGCCTCGCGGGCGGCGGCCGTCATCGCGGCGGCGGCGTCGGTGGAGGTCGCGAGCGGCTTCTCGCACACGACGTGCTTGCCGGCGGCCAGCGCGGCGAGCACGACCGGCTCGTGCAGGTGGTTGGGGGTGCACACGTGGACGACGTCGACGTCGGCGCGGTCCAGCAGGTCGTCGAGGGTCGCGTAGACCGCGTCGGCCTGCAGCTCGCCCTGCGCCGCCGCCGCGCGCTCCGGGGTGGAGCCGACCGCTCCGACCACCCGGCCGCCGGCCACCTGGACCGCCCGCGCATGCACACGGCCCATGAAGCCGGTCCCGACGATCGCTGCCCGGTACCCCGTCTCGGGGAAGGAATCCGCACCGGCCGCGCGGTCTGTGATCGGAGTCACTGCCATGGCAGAGGAACTTAGAGGCACTTTTGCATGTACGTCAAGCAAAAGTTGCACGGCTGTTACCGCATGTGCGGATGTTGCACAGAGAGAAGTCTGGTGTGTTTCACTAGTGGCATGCTCGAAGGCGTAGGCGTCACGACGTCACGGCCGGCATACGTCCAGCCAGACGGCGCTTCCATGTACTCGGCGGGGTCGCTGTTCCAGTTGCTGCGCGACGGCCGGCCGCGCACGCGTGCCGAACTGGCGGCCGAGACCGGCCTGGCCCGCTCGACCGTCACCCAGCGCGTCGACGCCCTGCTGGCGAGCAACCTGATCGGCCCGGCCGACAAGGCCGCCTCCACCGGCGGCCGGCCGCCCACCCGGTTCGCCTTCAACCCCAACGCCCGGTACGTGCTGGCCGCCGACATCGGCGCCACGCACGCCCGGCTGGCGCTCACCGACCTCGCCACCCAGGTGCTGGCCCAGTCCGCCGACGACCTCCTCGTCGCGGCCGGCCCCGAGACCGTCCTCGACTGGGTCGACCGCGTCGGCCACGAGCTCATCCGCGAGGCCGGCCGCGACCCGTCCGACCTCCTCGGCGTCGGCCTCGGCCTGCCCGGCCCGGTCGAGCACTCCACCGGCCGCCCCGTCAGCCCGCCGATCATGCCCGGCTGGGACGGCTTCGACGTGCAGGGCTACCTGCAGGACCGGTTCGGCGCGGTCTCCCTCGTCGACAACGACGTCAACATCATGGCGCTGGGCGAGCACCACGTCGCGTGGAGCGGCGCGCCGCACATGATGTTCGTCAAGGTCGCCACCGGTATCGGCAGCGGCCTGATCAGCGACGGCCGACTGCACCGCGGCGCCCAGGGCGCCGCCGGCGACATGGGGCACCTGCAGCTCCCGCACGGCACCGACGTCGTCTGCCGCTGCGGCAACACCGGCTGCCTCGAGGCGGTCGCCAGCGGCGCCGCCATCGCCGCCAAACTGTCCGCCAACGGCACCGAGGCCTCCACCAGCTTCGACGTCGTCGCGCTGGCCCGCGGCGGCAACATCGAGGCGCTGCAGCTGCTGCGGCAGGCCGGCCGCGACATCGGCGAGGTGCTGGCCGCCGCGGTGAGCCTGTTCAACCCGTCCGTCATCGTCATCGGCGGGTCGCTCTCCCAGGCCGGCGAGCACCTCATCGCCGGCGTCCGCGAGATCGTCTACCGGCGCTCGCTGCCGCTGGCCACGCAGGACCTCCGCATCGTCCAGTCCAGCACCGGCGACCGCGCCGGCATCATCGGCGCCGCCGTCATGGTCATCGACCACGCCCTCGCGCCGGCCCAGGTCGACCTGCTCATGGCCGCCGCCCTGAGCTGACCCCGTCGCCCGCCACCGCACCGGGTAGCCTCGCGGCAGGACCTCGTCCCCCCGGGAAAGGCGCCGCACCGTGGTCGAGCCCTCGTCGCGCTCCTACAGCGAGACCGTCAAGCGCGGCGGCCCCCGGTCCGCGCTGCGACTGGTCGACCGTGGCGAGGACCCGCGTGTCCTCTCCGCGGACCCCGACGATTTCCTGAAGCCGCCCTCGGTGCCGCTGGCAGTGCTGGGTTTCCTCATCCTGACGGCGTTGTCGGTGCTGGGCGTCCGGTTCATCACGATGGCCCTGTGGACGGACGACCCCATCCTCCCGTGGTTCTGGAACGTGGCCTGGCTGATCGTCCCGTGGGTGGTGCTGGGACCGCTCTGGGGGTGGTGGATCCGGCGGCAGCTGCGCCGGCCGAAGCTCCGTCGCGGCTGCGAGGCGTTCGCCACGATCGCGAGCGGGACCGGCCCGGAACGCGGGCGAGCCACCTGGGTCTCCTACCCGACGGGCGATCCCACCTCCCGGCGGTCCGTCACCGTCCTGGTCGTCGTCGACGCGCCCGGCGGTGAGGCGGTCTTCGCCGACGCTCGTTCTCGGAGCAGGCCCGGCCACGGCCTGTTCACCATCGGCGACCCGGTGTGGATCTGGCGAGGCGGCGACGGCTGGGTGTTCGGCCAGGTCGCGCGGCACGGTGACGACCCGACCTACTCCCCGGCCGACGAGCCGCGCATACCGACCTTCGAGGAGCTGAACGGGGGCAGGAGCCCCGAGTTCTTCGTCGCGGAACTGTCCGAGCTGGCCGCGCGGTATCGCGCCGGCTCCCTCACCCGGGACGAGTACGAGGCGGCCAAGAACCGGCTGCTGGGCATCTGATCGGCGAGGCGCCGAGCCCCTCGGCGTGCGGCCGCCACCCGGCCGCCTCACCGGCGCCGGTCCGGACACCCGCCACCCGGCCGGACGTCGTCGCCCATCGCCCAGCCCCGCGTCGTCACCCGATCACCACCGGGCCTGGCACCCGCCACGTGGCGCCACCCGGGCCACGCACCACCACCCGATCACCACCAGGCCTGGCACCGCCGCGCGGCTCCACCCAGGGGGCCGCGCGCCGCGATCCAGCCGGTCAGTTCTCCGCGAGCAGTTGCTCGAACGGCGTCGGCACGGCGAACGGGTCGGCCGCCTGGCGCGGCTCGCGGTCACTGACCAGTTCGGCGAACTCGCGGGCGCCACGCTCGATGCGCCGCGTCAGCCCCGTCGGGACCGCGCCGTCGCCGTCACCCGCGTTCTCCGCACCCCAGTCGGAGGTCGCCGCGTACACCGCCGTCGGCACGACGATGGCGTGCAGGTACGTGAACAGCGGCCGCATCGCGTGCTCCAGCGCCAGCGAGTGCCGCTCCGTGCCGCCGGTGGCGCCCAGCAGCACCGGCATCCCGTCGAGCGCGTCGGCCTCGACCACGTCGAAGAAGGTCTTGAACAGGCCGCTGTAGGAGGCGGTGAAGATCGGCGACACCGTGATCAGCCCGTCGGCCGTCGTCACAGCCTCGATCGCCTGCTCCAGCGACGCGCTCGGGAAGCCGCTGAGCAGGTGGTTCGTCAGGTCGTGCGCGTGCTCGCGCAGTTCGACCACGCGCAGGTCGACGTCGACGTCGCGGGCGGCGAACTGGCGGCCGGCCGCGTCGGCGAGCCGGTCGGCCAGCAGCCGGGTCGACGACGGCTGGCGCAGGCCCGCTGACACCACCGCGATGCGCCGCGTCGTCGTCATCGGGCGGCCTCCGCGTTCTCCGCCGTCCGGCCGGTGACGTCGTCCTCGGCGTGCACCGTCGCGTCGCGCGCCCCGCCCGCCGCCGCGACCAGCGACCCGTGCGTCGGCGCGTCGGGGATGTGCGCCGGGCGGCCGTTCGCCATCTCGCGGCGCAGCACCGGCACGACCTCGGTGCCGAGGATCTCGATCTGCTCCAGGACGATGTCGAGCGGCAGGCCCGCGTGGTCCATCAGGAACAACTGGCGCTGGTAGTGCCCGACGTCGTCGCGCATGGCCGCGTACCGGTCGATGACCTGCTGCGGGCTGCCCACCGTCAGCGGCGTCTGGTCCATGAACTCCTCCAGCGAGGGCCCGTGGCCGTACACCGGCGCGACGTCGAAGTACGGGCGGAACTCGCGGATCGCGTCCTGCGAGTTGGGCCGCATGAACACCTGCCCGCCGAGCCCCACGATCGCGGTGTCGGCCGGGCCGTGGCCGTAGTGCTCGAAGCGTCGGCGGTACAGGCCCACCATCTGCTTCGTGTGCGACATCGGCCAGAAGATGTTGTTGTGGAAGAACCCGTCGCCGTAATAGGCGGCCTGCTCGGCGATCTCCGGGCTGCGGATCGAGCCGTGCCACACGAACGGCGGCACGCCGTCCAGCGGCCGCGGTGTCGACGTGAAGCCCTGCAGCGGGGTGCGGAACCGCCCCTGCCAGTCGACGACGTCCTCTCTCCACAGGCGGTGCAGCAGCGCGTAGTTCTCCACAGCCAGCGCGATGCCGTCGCGGATGTCCTTGCCGAACCACGGGTACACCGGGCCGGTGTTGCCGCGACCCATCATCAGGTCCACCCGGCCGTCGGTGAGGTGCTGCAGCTTGGCGTAGTTCTCCGCGATCAGCACCGGGTCGGTCGTCGTGATCAGCGTCGTCGCCGTCGAGAGGATGATCCGCTCGGTCTGCGCGCCGATGTAGGCGAGCGTGGTCGTCGGCGCCGACGCGATGAACGGCGGGTTGTGGTGCTCGCCGGTCGCGAACACGTCCAGGCCCACCTCCTCGGCCTTCCTCGCGATCGCCACCGTCGCCTTGATCCGCTCGTTCTCGGTAGGCGTCCGCCCCGTAGTGGGATCGGTGGTCACGTCCCCCACCGTGAAGATCCCGAACTGCATCTCGCGTCACTCCCTCTCGCCGACTGTTGACGTGTCAACAAAATCTAACCGCCACAACCGGCCGGCGTGTGCCCGTATTCCAGAGTGTCACGCCCAGCGTCGCTGTGCAGCCACCCGGACCCGCCGTGGCGTGCGGCTACACGCCCTCCCCCGGCGCCGCGCTGGCCGCCCCTCGCTGCCCCGTCCGCCGCCCCACGAACACAGCGCGGGGCCCGCACGCCATCGCCGTCCGGCTCCGCGACAGGCCCGCCGGGCGTCGCGCCGCCCCGTCAGCCGCAAGCACAGCCACTCAAACAGGCACCCGCGGCCACCATCAGTCGCCAGCCCTGCCACCCACAGATGCCCGCAGCCACCAGCCCAGCACCGCCACCGACACAGACGCCCGCAGCCGCCAGCATCTCGACTCGCACACACTCGCGGCCGCCGTCGCCGTCAGCCGGCCGGATCCGCCGTAGCGTGCGCCTGCACGCCGTCCGCGACGCCTCGCCCCGAGCCGCCACCGCCAGTCGTCCACCGTCAGCCCCACCCAGCTGCCCAGACGCCCGCGGCCACCGTCAGCCGTGCAGCCGTTCCCGCGCCGCCGCGTACGCCTCGCGCACCCCGGCACCCGCCGCCGCGTCGACCGTCGTCTCCAGGTCGAGCGGCCAGGGCGGCGGGGTCGCGGCGCCCGAGAGCGCCCACGCCGCCTGCCGAGCGGCGCCCAGAGCGACGTACTCGCCCGGGGCCGGCACGACGACCGGCGTCCCGAACACCTCCGCCGCGACGGCCCGGACCGCGGCCGACTTCGCCGCGCCGCCGATCAGCAGCACCCGCCGGACCGTCACCCCCTGCGCCGCTAGCGCGTCCACCCCGTCGGCGAGCCCGCACAGCATGCCCTCGACCGCGGCCCGGGCCAGGTTCCGCGGCGTCATCGCGGCGCGCGTGAGGTTGACCAGCGAGCCGGTCGCGTCCGGCAGGTCCGGCGTCCGCTCGCCGTCGAGGTACGGCAGCAACACCAGTCCGCCCGCGCCGGACTCCGCCTCCAGCGCGAGCCGGTCCAGCCCGGCGAGGTCGGTCCCGAGCAGCGTCGCGGCGGCCGTCAGCACACGCGCCGCGTTGAGGGTCGCGACCAGCGGCAGGTGCCGGCCGGTCGCGTCGGCGAATCCGGCGACGGTGCCGGTGGGGTCGGCGACCGGCTGCTCGGCCACCGCGAACGCCGTCCCGCTGGTCCCGAGGGAGACGACCACGTCGCCGGGCTCGAGCGTCAGCCCCAGCGCGGCGCCCATGTTGTCGCCGGTGCCGGGCGCGATGGCCGCGCCGGACGCCGTCGAGCCCGTCACCTCGGCCGGACCCGCGACCCGAGGCACGCCGATGGCCCGGCCGAAGCCGAGTTCCAGCAGGTCGGGACGGTACTCGTTGGTCGCGGCGGACCAGTAGCCGGTGCCGGAGGCGTCGCCGCGGTCGGTCACCGCCTGCTCGGGCCGGCCGGCCAGCCGCCAGCTGAGGTAGTCGTGCGGGAGCATGACCTGCTCGACGCGGGCGGCGTGGTCAGGTTCGTGCCGGGCCAGCCAGCGGAGCTTGGTGACGGTGAAGCTGGCGACCGGCACCAGTCCGACGGCCTCGGCCCACGCCGCGGGGCCGCCGAGTTCGGCCGTCAGGTCGCGCGCGGCGCCGGCCGAACGTGTGTCGTTCCACAGCAGCGCGGGCCGCACCACCTCACCGGCCGCGTCGAGGACGACCATGCCGTGCTGCTGGCCCCCGACGGCGACCGCGGCGGCACGTCCGAGCAGCCCGTCGCCGGCCCGTTGCAGGGCGTCCCACCAGGCGCGGGGGTCGACCTCGGTGCCATCGGGATGGTCGGCGCGGCCGGTTTCGACGACGGCGCCAGAGTCGGCGTCGACGAGCACGACCTTGCAGGACTGAGTGGACGAATCGACGCCGGCGACGAGGGTCATGCCCGCATCATGCCCGTCGCGACCGGGTGTGCGCGACGGCGGGTTCGCCGTTACGCGGTGGGCGCGGCCGCCCGGCTGTACGCCTCCGTGAGGGCGCCGTCGAACACCTCGACCGGCTGCGCCCCGGCGACGCCGTGCGTGCGGCCCATGACGAAGAACGGCACGCCGCTGGCGCCGAACTGGCGGGCGAGGTCGATCTCCGCCCGCACGTCGTCGGCGTAGTCCTCGCCGTCGAGCACCCGGCGGGCCTCGTCCTCGGGGACGCCGACCTCGGCGGCCAGCCGGACCACGTTCTCGGGGGTGCCCAGGTGCACCGACTCGATCAGGTGCGCCCGCATCAGCCGTTCGTGCAGCTGCGGCCCGGCCCCGTGCTCGCGGGCCAGGTGCGCCACCCGATGGGCGTCGAACGTGTTGGCGACGCGCGCGGTGTCGAGGTGGTACTCGAGCCCCTCGGCGGCGGCGAGCGTGGTGACGCGCTCGTTCATCTCCACGACCTGCTCGGCGCTGACGCCGTACTTCGTCCGCAGGCTCTCCGACACCGGGCCGTCCGCGCCCTGCGGCGTCGACGGGTCCAGCTGGAAGCTGCGCCAGACGATCTCGACGTCGCCGGCGTGGTCGAACCGACCCAACGCCGTCTCGAGCCGGCGCTTGCCGATGTAGCACCACGGGCAGACGAAGTCCGACCACACCTCGACCAGCACTGTCACGTTCTCCTTGCGTTCGTTGTGGCGTTCGTTGTGGCGTTCGGGGCGCGATCAGAGGGCGCAGAAGCCGTCGGCGCACTCGCCGTCCGCGCTGTCGGCGGCGCCGAGGACGATCAATCCGGGCGGCGCGGCGGCCGCCTCCTCCGCGTCGTCGACGGCGGTCGTGGTGTCCCGTGGCTCGCTCATGATGATTGAAGCGTCAACGGGTTGTGGGGCATTCCCACGCGGCGGCGTCGTGTTGGAGAATCCACCGTGCACACCACAGAGCAGCGAGCAGAGATCCGCCGGCGCTTCGCCGCCGTCGACACATCGAACGTCGCCGACGCGCTCGACGCCCTCGGCCGGCCCGACCAGGGGCTGGCGCCGTCACTGGCGGCGGTGTCGGGCACGCGGGTGGCCGGTTGGGCCTACACGATCCGCGGCCAGATGCGCCCGTACGCCGGCAGCGGCGACGCCGCGAAGATGGAGGCGTGCCAGGGCGTCGGGGCCGACGAGGTGGCGGTCTGGGCCGGTGACGGGCACGGCGTCTGCTACTTCGGCGAGTTGATCGCGCTGGGCCTGCGCGAACGCGGCTGCGTCGGCGCCGTGGTCGACGGTGGGGTGCGTGACCTGCGGTGGCTTCGGCAGCACGACTTCCCGGTGTTCGCGCGGTACCGGACGCCGGTGCAGTCGATCGGCCGGTGGGCCGTCACCGGCTGGCAGGAGCCGGTCTATCTGAGCGGCGCGACGACGGCGTGGGTGCGGGTTGCGCCTGGCGACTTCGTCCTCGCCGACGACGACGGCGGCATCGTGGGGCCGTCCGGCCTGGTCGAGGACGTGCTGGACGCGGCGGAGCGGCTGACCACGACGGAGGTGTCGATCCGGGCAGCGCTCGCCGAGGGCCTCACCCTGGCGGAGTGCCTGGCCCGGTTCGGCCACGTCTAGCCGCCCAGTCCACAGGGTCGGCCAGTTCGCTTCGTTATCCACAGTGTCCGATTCGTCCCCAGCGGGCTGCGCCGCGAACCGGCAGGGTCGTACCATGACGATCCACGAAGGAGCAGTCCATGAACATCGCGCAGACCTGGACGTTGATCGGCGGCTTCATCGCCGTCATCAGCATCATGTTCACGATGCTGATGCGCCTGATCGACGCCAGGGTCGGCGGGATCGAGAGCAGGTTCGACAGCCGCTTCGACGCCATCGACCACCGCTTCACCGCGATGGACGAGAAGTTCGACGCGCGCTTCCATTCCATGCAGGCGCAGTCCGAGGCTCGCTTCCAGTCCATGGATGCCAAGTTCGGCGCGATGGACGCCAAGTTCGACTCCATCCGCACCGAGATGAACACCCGATTCGACGAGGTCAACCGCCGCATCGACCACCTCGACGGCGACGTACAGGCGTTGACGCGGCACGTGTTCCACCGTGAGGACGGCTGACCGCAAGGCCGCCATCGACGCCGACCGCGGTCGCCACCAGCGGTGCCGAGCGCCAACCGTGAGCGCCGGGCGGCAGCCGGCGCAGCGGCCGTCAGCCGGGCAGCGTCGGTCCGAACGCAGGCCGAGCTGCGGCGAGCTCCAGCCAGCGGAAGCGGCAGTGAGCGGCAGCCGGCCGCAGCGGTCGTCAGCCGGGCTGGGCCGGTCCCCCAGCGCCGACCGGCCCAGCGGCGACGGTCAGCCAGCGGCCGGGGCGTCAGCCGGCGGCGCCGATGCCTCGCTCGCGCAGGTCGCGACGGTGCTTCTCGAGCGCCATGAGCTCGCCGAACAGCCGGTTGTAGACCTCCACCTGCGCCGACGGGTCGGTGCGTTGCAGCTTGGCCTTCAACGCGACCAGCTGCCGCGACACCCACACCTCGTGCAGTCGCAGGACGACGGAGTCGGCGTAGCGCTGCACGGCGTTCTCGTCGACGGGCATGGCTTCGACGGCGAGTTGGGTGGCGATGTGCCGGGCGGCGTCGTCGGGGGCGACGGCGAGGAGCGCCTCGACCCATTCATGCCCACCGGCCTGCGTGGCGCAGCCGCCGGCCTTGGAGACGGTCTCGCGGACGGAGCGGTAGGCGGGCGAGAGGAACGCCTCGGGCGCGAGGTCGTCGAAGGTGGGGCCGGCCAACGCGGGCCGCTGGACGGCAACGCGCAGGGCGGCGCGCTCGAGCTCGAGCGTCTGCGGGTCGACGTTGCCGTGCACCGGGACGCCGAGCGCCTGCTGCCCGGCCGGCGGCGGCGCGGCGGCCCGGCCACGTCCGGCGGCGGCGCGACGGTCGGGAACGCCGGCGGCGGCGCGGACCCGCGACACGACGTCGCGCTCCCAGTTCTCCGAGTGGCCCAGCGGCGGGCCGACCCACCCGGAGAGGCGGACGGCGTACTGGTCGCGGACGGAGCGGTCGCGGATGCGGGCGATGAACGGGATCGCCTTGTCGAGGGCGTGCGCCCGGCCCTCGGCGTTGTCGAGGTCGTACTCGTCGATCATCGACCGGATCGCGAACTCGAACAGCGGCCGGTGCCGGGCGATCAGCTCACGCACGCCCAGGTCGCCGGAGTTCTGCCGCCGCTCGCACGGATCGAGGCCGTCGGGGTCGATGGCGACGTAGGTCTGCCCGACGAAACGCTGGTCGCCCTCGAACGCGCGCAGCGCCGCCTTCTGGCCCGCGGCGTCGCCGTCGAAGGTGAAGATCACCTGGCCGCGGTACTCGTCCTGGTCGCGCAGCAGCCGGCGCAGGATCCGCGCGTGGTCCTCACCGAACGCCGTCCCGCAGGTGGCGACGGCGGTGGTGACGCCGGCGAGGTGACAGGCCATGACGTCGGTGTAGCCCTCGACGACAACGGCCTGCGAGGTGCGCGCGATGTCCTTCTTGGCGAGGTCGACGCCGTAGAGGACGTGGCTCTTCTTGTAGATGGGCGTCTCGGGGGTGTTGAGGTACTTGGCCTCGATGCGGTCGTCGTCGTAGAGGCGGCGGGCGCCGAAGCCGACGACGTCGCCCATGAGGTCGTGGATCGGCCAGACCAGTCGGCCGCGGAACCGGTCGTACGGCGCGTTGCGGCCCTGCGCGACCAGCCCGGCGGTGATGATCTCGTGGTCGCTGAAGCCTTTCTGCCGCAGGTGCTTGCGCAGCACCTCACCGCCCTGCGGTGCGTAGCCGACGCCGAAGCGCTCGGCGGCGGCGTGGTCGAACCCGCGCTCGTCGAGGAACTGCCGCCCGGCGACGGCCTCCGGCGACCCGGCCAGCGCCTCGGCGTAGAACTCCGCCGCGACGCGGTGCGCCTCGACCAGCCGGGTGCGCTGCTCGCGGTTCTGCCGCGGCGCCGGCCCGCCGGACCCGGTCTCCTCGTACCGCAGCTGCAGCCCGACCTTGTCGGCCAGCCGCTCGATCGCCTCCGTGAACGACAGCTGGTCGATCTTCTGGACGAAGCTGATGACGTCGCCGCCCTCGGAGCAGCCGAAGCAGTGGAAGAACCCGCGGGCCGGCGTGACGTGGAATGACGGCGACTTCTCGTCGTGGAACGGGCACAGCCCTTTGAGCGACCCGCCGCCGGCATTGCGCAACGCGACGTACTCGCCGACGATGACGTCGATCCGGGCGCGCTCGCGGATGGATGCGATGTCCTCGTCCCGGATGCGACCTGCCACGCGCCCGAGTCTACGACCGCCGCCGCTCCCGGCCCATGCGACCGGCGGTCCTGGGTACGGACGCCGATATGCCGGAGCTTCCCGACGTCGAAGGGTTCCGCCGGGTGCTGCGCCGGGCGGCCGGCCGGACCATCGACCGCGTCGACGTGACCGACCCCGGCGTCCTGCGCGGCGCCGACCCGGCCGAGCTGCGTCATGCGCTGGTCGGGGCGGCGTTCGCCGCACCGCGTCGGCACGGCAAATGGCTGGTCGGACCGGTGCGGGCCGAGCGCCGGCATCGGGCGGACGAACCGAGCGTGGTGTTCCACTTCGGCATGACCGGCTCGCTGATCTGGACGAGCGGCGACACCGAGCGGCACCGCCACGACCGCGTCGTCGTCGCCGCTGGATCGCGCGAGCTGCGCTACCGCGACCTGCGCAAGCTCCAGGGCATCCGGCTGCTCCCGGACGACGACGGCGTCACGCAGCTGCTGCACGGCATCGGCCCGGACGCTGCCGGAGTGGACGGCGCCGAGCTGGACGAGCGGCTCGGACGGCGCAGTCGCCGGCTCAAGTCCGCGCTGACCGACCAGGGCGTCGTCGCCGGGATCGGCAACCTGCTGGCCGACGAGATCCTCTGGCAGGCTCGGATCCACCCCAGCCGCGAGACCCTGGACCTCACCGCCACCGACCGCCGGCGGCTGCACGACCGACTCCAGGGCGTGCTGCGGCGATCGATGAGGGTAGGCCGGGTGCCGGGATGGCCGAGCTGGCTCACCGGACACCGCGACGACCCGGACGGCGTCTGTCCCCGCTGCGGCACCCGGCTGCGGCGCACCCGGATCGGCGGCCGGACGACGGTGTGGTGCCCCCGCTGCCAACCCACCTGACGCCGCCCCGCCAGCGACACCGCCTGGCAAGCGCATCGTGGCCTGCGCCTGTCGCGGCGCGCGGGCATGGATGGGCGCTGTTGCGGGGCGGTCGGGCCCGGGCGAACGTGGGCCGCGGCGCGTGGTAGGCATGACCCGCCCGGCCCGGGTGGGGCCCACCCTAGGGGCAGGCACCGACAACATCGAATCCACGGGCGAGGCGCGACCAGCGAGCCGCCAAAGCCCACGAGCGAGGCGCGGCCAACGAGCAGCCCGGGCCCACGAGCGAGGTGCGGCGAGCGCGCGTGACGGGCGCTGCTGCGGGGCGGTCGAGCCCAGGTGAACGTGGGCCGCGGCGTGAACGCGCGTGGTAGGCATGACCCTCCCGGCCCGGGTGGGGCCCACCCTACGGGCGGGCACCGACAACCTCGCGCTCACAGGCGAGGCACGGCCAACGAGCGACCCAGCCCACGCACGACGCGAGGCGCCGCCAGTGAGCCGCCCTGGGCCATGGATGCGGCCGGTCAGCCGACAGGCCTTGACCAACGTCCGCGCGGCCTCATCGACGGGCGGCGTGAGGGTCGGCGGCGGCGCGTCAGCCGGTGAGGCGGGCGTGCAGGGCGACCGCGGAGCCGTCGGTGAGAGAGGCGACCTGGTCGACGATGACGCGCAGGCGGGCGGCGTCGTCGGGGGCGGTGGCCCAGGACTCCTGGAAGGCCGGCTCCAGCGACTCCGGCGCCCGCAACCGCAGCGCCGACACCAGCTCCTCGATCAGCTCGCGCTGGCGGGCGTAGATCGGCGCGCGGTCCGACGCCGTCATGACGTAGACGGCGGCCAGGCCCTTGAGCACGGCCACCTCGGCGCGCGTGTGCCGCGGCACCACGAGGTCGGCGGCGTAGCGGGTGAGCCGCCCGCCGCCGTAGGCCGCGTGCGTGGCCCGCTCGGCGTCGTCGCAGAAGCGGCCGATGAGCTGGCTGGTCATGTCCTTCAACGCGGCCAGCGAGCGGAGCCGCCCGTCGTAGGAGCCGACCCAGTAGGGCAGGGTGCGCAACCGGTCCAGCGCCTCGGTGACCTCGTCGACCGGCGCGTCGGGCAGGTACCACTCGCGGGTCAGCGCGGCGACCCGCGCCCGCTCGTCGGCCTCGTCGAGGCGCGACCCGAGCTGCAGCCAGCCGCCGACGACGGCGTCCTCGACGTCGTGGACGCAGTAGGCGACGTCGTCGGAGAAGTCCATGACCTGTGCCTCGAGGCAGCGGCGATCGCCGGCGGCGCCGTCGCGCAGCCAGCCGAACACCTCGGCGTCGTCGGCGTAGACGCCGAACTTGCGGCCGTCGCGCTCGCCGCGCCGCCACGGGTACTTCGTCGACGCGTCGAGGCTGGCGCGGGTGAGGTTGAGCCCGGCGGACCGGCCGTCGGGGTGGGCTGCCTTGGCCTCCAGGCGGGTGAGCAGCCGCAACGTCTGCGCGTTGCCCTCGAATCCGCCGATGCCGGCCGCGATCTCGTCCAGCACCTGCTCGCCGTTGTGCCCGAACGGCGGGTGACCGAGGTCGTGCGCGAGGCAGGCGGCGTCGACGACGTCGGGGTCACAGCCGAGCTCCTTGCCGAGCTCGCGGCCGACCTGCGCCACCTCGAGCGAGTGGGTGAGCCGGTTGCGGACGAAGTCGTCGCTGCCGGGCGCCACCACCTGCGTCTTGGCCGCCAACCGCCGCAGCGACGCCGAGTGCACGACGCGGGCGCGGTCGCGCTCGAACGCCGTGCGGACCGCCCGCTTCGGTGGCTCGGCCGCCCACCTCTCGCGGTCGGCGTCGTCGTAGCCGCTCATCACTGCCAGAGGTTACGCGGCCCGCGGCCACCGCGCGTTCGGTACCCTGGCGCCACCGTCACCGGGGGGAGTGGCCGCATGAGCGTCCCGTCCAGTTTCGCCGTCGTGGGCGGCGGCATCGTCGGCTCGGCCGTCGCCCGCGCGCTGGCCCGATCGTCCGACGCCGCCACCGTCACCGTGCTGGAGAAGGAGGCCGAGCCGGCCCGCCACCAGACCCGCCGCAACAGCGGCGTCGTGCACGCCGGCATCTACTACGCGCCCGGCTCGGCGAAGGCCCGGTTCTCCCGCCGCGGCGTGGGGCTGCTGCGCGACTACTGCGCGGAGCGGGGCCTGACGTACGACGAGTGCGGCAAGGTGATCGTCGCGCTGGACGAGTCGCAGCGGCTGCGCCTCGACGACCTGCACGACCGGGCCGTCGCCAACGGCGTCCCCGGCGTGCGGATGCTCGACGCCGACGCGCTGGGCGAGCTGGAGCCGCACGTGCGCGGCGTCGCCGGGCTGCACTCCCCCACGACGGCGATCGTCGACTTCGCCGCGGTGGCGGCCGCGTTGCTGGCCGACGCCGCCGATGCCGGCGCGACGGTGCGGACCGGGTTCGAGGTGACGCGGTTCCACCAGTCCGACGACGAGGTGCGGGTGACGGCCGCGTCCGGCGAGACGCTCGCCTTCGACCGCGTCGTCGTGTGCGCCGGGCTGCAGTCCGACCGGCTGGCCCGCATGGCCGGCGACGACCCGTACCCGCGCATCGTCCCGTTCCGCGGCGAGTTCGCGCTTCTGCGCCCGGAGCGGCGGCACCTCGTCAACGGGCTGGTCTACCCGGTGCCCGACCCGCGCTACCCGTTCCTCGGCGTGCACCTGACGAAGCGGGTCGACGGCGAGGTGATGGTCGGGCCGAACGCCGTCCTCGCGCTGGCCCGCGAGGGCTACCGCAAACGCGACGTCGACCCGGCAGAGCTGATCCGGCTGGCCCGCTGGGACGGCTTCCGGCGGTTCGCGTGGGCCAACCGGCGTACGGCGATGAACGAGCTGTACGGCTCGATGAGCCGGCGCCGGTTCGCGGCGGCCGCCCGGCAGTACCTGCCCACGCTGACGGCCGCGGACCTCCTGCCCGCGCCGTCCGGCATCCGGGCGCAGGCCATGGACGCCGACGGCACCCTGGTCGACGACTTCCGGTCCAGCCGCCGCGGCAACGTGCTGTGCATCCGCAACGCGCCGTCGCCGGCCGCGACCGCCTGCCTCGCCATCGCCGACGATGTGACGGGCGAACTGCTGGCCGGCTGAGGGACGACGCGGGCCCGGGAACGGGTCAGGCGCCCGGCCCTGAGGACCGAGCGCCTGACCGGACGAGCGGGTGTTACGGCTTCACGAACCGGTGCCGCAGCGCGAGCAGACCGGCGACGACCAGCGCACCGGCCAGCGCCAGCAGGCCCGCAGGCGAGCCACCGGTGTCGGGCAGCTCACCGCCCGGCGTCTCCGACGGAGACTCGCTCGGGGTCAGCGTCGGCGACTCCGACGGCGTGCCACTCGGCGACTCGGACGGCGACTCGCTCGGGGTCTCCGACGGGGTCTCGCTGGGCGATTCCGACGGCGACTCGCTCGGGGTCTCCGACGGCGACTCGCTGGGCGACTCGGACGGCGTCGGCGTAGGCGTCTCGGTGGGCTCCTCGTCCTGGTAGCCGCACACGAACCAGTGGCTGATCCCCGGGTACTGGGTCTCGCCGTCGAGTGGCGGCGAGTGCAGTTCAGTCCACGGCGACTCGGTGCCCTCGACGGCGTAAAGGGTGTAGGCCGGACCGCCCTTCACCACGATCGCCGTGATGACGTAGGAGTCGTCCAACTGCACGACGTCGAGGAACTGATCGTCGTCACCGTAGACGGTTCCCTCGATGACGCCCTCTGGGAACTCCTCGCCCTCGGGCTCGGAGTCGAACAGCGTCTCGCCGGGGGTGAGCAGGCCGGCCAGGGCGGCGTTGGCGAGGAACGCCTCGTCCTCGCAGTCCTGAGCGTTGCCCTGGAAATAGTTGTGTGGATGGTCGTTCGGGTGCTCGACTTCGTCACCGGCGGCCGCCGGGACTGCGGCCCCCAGGGCGATCGCCGCGCAAGCTGCGGCGATGAATGTGATGCGACGCACGATATGCCCCTCGAATGAAGTGTTCACTGCATGACACAGGCCGCTGCGGAGGCAGACGGAACATATCGGACCTCCGCCCGGTAGGGCAACACAGCACGCAGAGACACGCCGGGCGCACGACCACGGAGGTCGTGCGCCCGGCGGCGTCGGCGATCGTTACGGCTTCACGAACCGGTGCCGCAGCGCGAGCAGACCGGCCGCGACCAGCACGCCGGCGGCCATCAGCAGGACCATCGGCGACGAGCCGGTGTCCGGCAGGTCCTCGCCCGGGGTCTCCGACGGCGACTCACTCGGCGTCTCCGACGGCGACTCCGACGGGGTCTCACTCGGGGTCTCCGACGGGGTCTCACTCGGGGTCTCCGACGGGGTCTCGCTCGGGGTCTCCGACGGGGTCTCCGTCGGCGGCTCGGTGGGGGTCTCCGTCGGAGGCTCGGTCGGCGGCTCCGTCGGCGGCTCGGTGGGCTGCTCGTCGAAGTGGACCTTGCAGATCGTGTAGTTGCTGATCTGCGCGGGCTCGCCGGACGCGTTCTCCGGCGCGTGCAGGTGGGTCAGGTCCGGGCCGAGGTAGACCGCGGTCTGCGGGCCACCCTTGACCAGGACGGCGAGGTCGATGCCGCTGGCCTCACCCTCGGGGGTGAGGACGACGTCGAGCCACTGGTTGTCGTCGGACAGGGTCACCGTGAACCAGCCGTGCTCGATGATGTCCGGCACATCGGCACTCTCTTCCCAGATGACGTCGCCGTCGACGATGCCCTCGCAGGACTTGACGTTTCCGTCGAGAATCTGGTCGGGCTCGTTGTGGTCGGCGGCAGCGGGAAGGGTGCCGAGCAGTGCGGCACCGACGGCTACGGCAGGCAAAACGGCAGCAAAGTACGCAAGACGGCGCATGATGCCTCTCGATGTATTAAGACGCGCAAATTCGACAGAATCGGACGGAGGCTATCGGATCAGCCCACTTGGTCGCAATTCGTCTCACATGTCCGTTCAGCGGCTGTCGCTGCCCTCCGTGACCAGGGCGGCCCGCCCCGCTTCGAGCCGCGCGACGGGCACGCGGAACGGTGAGCAGGACACGTAGTCGAGCTTGATCGACTCGAAGAAGTGGATGGAGTCAGGGTCGCCGCCGTGTTCCCCGCAGACGCCCAGCTCCAGATCTTCCCGAGTCTCTTTACCCTCCCACGCGGCGATCGAAACCAACCGGCCCACACCGTCGGCGTCGATCGACTCGAACGGGCTCACGCCGAAGATGCCGCGCTCGAGGTAAGCCGGGAAGAACGTGGCCTCGACGTCGTCGCGGGAGAAGCCCCAGGTGGTCTGGGTGAGGTCGTTGGTGCCGAAGGAGAAGAACTCGGCCGCCTCGGCGATGGCGTGCGCCGTCATCGCCGCGCGCGGCAGCTCGATCATCGTCCCGATCGGGAACCGCAGGGTGGTCCCGGTCTCGGCGGCGACCTCGGCCACCGTCGCCTCGGCCATGTCGCGGATCGCCTCCAGCTCCTGGACGGCGGCGACCAGCGGGACCATGATCTGCGGCCGCGGGTCCAGCCCGCGCGCGAGCAGCGACGCCGCCGCCTCGGCGATGGCCCGCACCTGCAGCTGGAACAGCCCCGGCACGACCAGCCCGAGCCGCACGCCGCGCATGCCGAGCATGGGGTTCTGCTCGTGCAGCCGCTGCACCTCGGCCAGCAGCGCGGCCGCCTCGGCGTCCGGCGCGCCGGTCGCGTCACCCACGGCCACGCGGACGGAGAGGTCGGTGACGTCGGGCAGGAACTCGTGCAGCGGCGGGTCCAGCAGCCGGATCGTCACCGGGAAGCCGTCCATGGCCTCGAGGATCTCGGTGAAGTCGGCGCGCTGCAGCGGCCGCAGCTCGTCCAGTCCGGCGTCGCGCTGCTCGGCCGTGCGGGCGAGGATGACCCGCTCGACGATCTTGCGGCGGGCGCCGAGGAACATGTGCTCCGTCCGGCACAGCCCGATCCCGGCGGCGCCCAGCTCGCGGGCCCGGCGGGCGTCCTCGCCGGTGTCGGCGTTGGCGCGTACCTCCATGCGGCGGCGTTCGTCGGCATGACGCATGAGCCGCAGGACGGCGGCGACCACCTCCTGCCGGACGGTGTCGCCGTCGGTCGGCGGCGCCGCCTCACCGTAGAGCGCGTCGACGACCGCCGACGGCACCACCGGGACGGCGCCCAGGAAGACCTCGCCGGTGCCGCCGTCGATGGAGATGACGTCGCCCTCGACGACGCGGGCGCCGTCGGGCGTCGTGAACTCGCGCGCCCGCGGGTCGACCCGCAACGCCTCGACGCCGACGACGCAGGTGCGGCCCATGCCGCGGGCGACGACGGCGGCGTGCGACGTCTTGCCGCCGCGCGACGTCAGGACGCCGCGCGAGGCGACCATGCCGCGCAGGTCGTCGGGGTTGGTCTCGCGCCGGACGAGGATGACGTCGTCGCCCTGCTGGGCCCACTCGACCGCCGTCGCGGAGTCGAACGCGGCCTTCCCGACGGCGGCGCCCGGGCTGGCCGCCATGCCGCGCGCGATCGACGTCCGCGCGGCGGCGGGGTCGAACTGCGGGAACATCAGCTGTGCCAGGTGCGCGCCGGTGACCCGCGCGAGCGCCTCGTCCTCGTCGATGAGGCCCTCGTCGACCAGCTGGCCGGCGATGCGGAACGCCGCGGCCGCCGTCCGCTTGCCGACCCGGGTCTGCAGCATCCAGAGCTTGCCGCGCTCGATGGTGAACTCGATGTCGCAGAGGTCGCGGTAGTGCTTCTCCAGCGTCTCCATGATGTCGAGCAGCTGGTCGTACGAGGCCTTGTCCAACCGCTCCAGCTCGGCCAGCGCCAGCGTGTTGCGGATGCCGGCGACGACGTCCTCGCCCTGCGCGTTGGGCAGGTAGTCGCCGTAGACGCCCTGCTCGCCGGTGGCGGGGTCGCGGGTGAACGCGACGCCGGTGCCGGAACCGGCGCCGAGGTTCCCGAACACCATGGCGACGATGTTGACGGCGGTGCCGAGGTCGTCGGGGATGCGCTCCTGACGACGGTAGATGCTGGCCCGCTCGGTGTTCCACGACTCGAAGACGGCGCGGACGGCGAGGTCGAGCTGGGCGCGCGGGTCCTGCGGGAACTCCGTCCCGGCCGCCTCGCGGACGATCGCCTTGAACTCGGTGACGAGGTCGCGCAGGTCGTCGACGGTGAGGTCGACGTCGGACTCGGCGCCGCGGTCCTTCTTGCGCGTCTCCAGCGCGTGGTCGAAGCGCTCGCCGTCGACGCCGAGCACGGTCTTGCCGAACATCTGCACGAGGCGGCGGTAGGAGTCCCACGCGAACCGCTCGTCGCCGGCGACCGCCGCCAGCCCGGTCACCGAGATGTCGGTGAGCCCGACGTTGAGGACGGTGTCCATCATCCCGGGCATCGAGAACTTGGCCCCGGAACGCACCGACACCAGCAGCGGGTCGGTCGCGTCGCCGAGCCGCTTGCCCATCTGCGCCTCGAGGCCGGCCAGGTGCCGGTCGACCTCGTCGGCGAGGCCGTCAGGCTCGCGTCCGGTCGCCAGGTACGTGCGGCATGCCTCGGTGCTGATGGTGAAGCCCGGTGGAACGGGAAGTCCCAGTGAGGTCATCTCGGCGAGGTTGGCGCCCTTGCCTCCGAGCAGGTCGCGTTGGTCCCTGCTGCCCTCGGTGAAGTCGAAAACGTACTGCACAGGCCGGCCCTCCGTGTCGCGTACGGCATCCAACGTGCGAAGTTGCGCGGAGCCTAACGACGCGCGCCGAACGGCCGCTTGGACCACTTCCGGACCAATCGCACGGAACGCGAGCGCTCCCGCGACCCGTACATCTGTGACCGCGTCCGACCCCACCGCCATGGTGGGCGGCGCGTGACGCACGGCACACGCACTGGTACGGACCTCTCCCTACCAGTGGATGTGGTCCTGGTCTGATGTGACGTCCTGGTCTGCTGTGACGCCACGGGGCCGATTCCGGCGACCTCGCGCGACGACCGACCAGGACGTGACGTCAGACCAGGAGGCGCGGGCGCCACCACGGGAACGGTTCCTGACGCACCGGACACCGCTCGATCACGGCCGCGAAGCGCTCCGCCAGTTGCTTCCGGTCGTGGCGCGCCAGCTCCCAGCCGTAGCGCACCACCTCCAGACCGGCCTCACGGAGCTTCCACTCGCATTCTCGCTGGTCGGCCACCACTCGTCCGGCGTCCGGACGGTTGTCGTACTCGAGTGATCCGTCCCGTTCGAACGCCAGCCACCGGTCCGCGAGGAGGTGGTCGACGCGATAGCGGCCGGCCGCGGTGTCGATCCAGGCGTTCGACGCGGGCGCTGGCAGGCAGTGCTCGATGAAGGCCAGCCGTCCCAGCGACTCCAGCGGGCTCTCGGCGTACGGATCGGCATGCTCGATCACCCAGGAGGCATCGCGGCTGCCACGCCAGCCCGACTCGGCATCCAGCACCGCCCGCAGCTCTGCCGCCGTCATCGACGTAGACAAGTCGGCATCGGCAACGACCAGGGCGTCGGCACGAGGTGCCGTCCGTGCGATGTCGACGACAGTGCGAGCGAGCGAGGTCAGCCGGCAGCCGTCGTGAAACGCGCACTGGTCCCGAGCAGCGCGGCCACCCGCACGGCGCCGTAGCGGCTGTTCACGGCCGAACCCGCGCCGTCGGCCAGGTAGACCAAGGGCTGGTCGGGCGGCGCGCCGATGGCGGGCAGGCCGTGCACGACCGCCGCGCGCGAGCCGCTGCACAGCCCGGCCCGCTCCAGCCGTCCCAGGCGTTGCCGGGTGATCCGCCGCGACTCCGCCTCAGCGAGGGAGAAGACACCGTGACCAGCGCGGAGCAGGCGGGTGATGTCGCCAGGCAGTATCGGCCGAGGTCAGCCGGACGAGGACGTCCCGCCGGGGAGGTCTTCGCCGATGGTGTCGCTGAGCTGGTCGACGTTGAAGACGAGCCAGACGAAGATGCCGGCCGCGAGCGCGGACACGATGATGGTGCCGAGCGAGAACTTCGAGTGCACGGCCTTGTAGATGACGAACACGATGGCCACGGTGACGGCGACTGTCCGCAGCACCGGCTGCAGGTCGACGGCGGTCGTCGTGGCCCAGTCGAGGATCCCTGCCTGCATGCCTTCGAGGATACGGACGGGTCCGCTCCCCCGCCGCCCCTCGCCCATTTCGCGGGACGAGGGTCAGCGGGCGGGGCGGGGGATGCCGGCAGGGGTAGGCGCGGGCGTCCGAGCGAGGAACGAGCGAGGCGGGCGGGGCCGGCATCCCGCGCCCCGCCCACATCACCGTCAGCGGAAGTTGGTGAACTCCTCCATCGCGATGACCGGCTTCACCGCCGACTGGACCTGCGGCGTGACGAAGGCGTCGCGCAGCAGGTCGTCGGCCAGGGCGTTGCCGATGGCGCCCATGATCATGCCCTGATCGAGCGACAGGAAGTACTCGTCGACGGTGCCGGTGTCGACGTTGACGGCGTCGCGGAAGCCCCAGTCGGAGTAGATGTCGAAGTCCCGCTCCAGGTTGGCGAGGTTCTCCATCGTCTCCTCGGGGGCGTAGCGCAGCGCCAGGAACGACGCGTGCGGCGTGACGACGCCGTTGGTGTAGTCCTCGGGCTCGGGCAGCGGCTGGGCCGGCTTGTCGCAGCCCTCCCAGCCGTAGTCGACCAGCGTCGCGTCGTTGTTGGACGGGTAGCCGTTCGGGTCCATCCCGATCGCCTCGACGCCGTAGACGTTGTAGCCGCCGTTCGTGTTGTTCGACGGCGAGAAGCCCCAGTAGCCGTACTGTGCCTCCTCCAGGCCGTGCTCGATGTGCGCCTGGACGTAGTTCGGGTGGTTGACCGCCCAGCTGCGCCGGCCCCAGCTCTCCTCGGGCACGAACAGCGTCGGCATCAGCGCCTCGAACATGCTGCCGCCCCAGGCCGGGACGATCTCCATGCCGCGGTACTGGTACGCGCCCTCCCAGACGTCCTGGCCGAGGTAGCTGCGGTGCTCGCCGACGGACTTCTGCTCGGTCCAGTTCCAGTCACAGGTGTTCGGGAAGCTGCGGAAGGTGCCGAAGTAGGCCTTGCGCGGGATCTCGCGCTTGGCCATGCCGATGTAGGTGGCGATGCGGCTCTCGCTTACGAGCGTGTCGTAGCAGCACGGCGCGGCGCCGGTGCTGGGCGCGTAGTGGAACAGGATGCGGTTGACCTCGGGCCGGTAGTAGAACCCGAAGTCCATGCTGTCGAACAGCTCGCCGGCCGGCTCGGCCAGCTCCGGTACCGCCTCGCGGACGACCTGCAGGCCGGTCGCGAGCCAGCCATTGTCGACCGACGAGTAGTGCGGGACGACCGTGCTGCCGTCGTCAGGCCAGACGGTGATGATCTCGCCGGTGCGGTGGTCGTACCAGTTGAAGAACTGGCCGCTGCCTTCGTCGCGGTCCAGCCCGGCGAGGGTGTCGAGCGTGACGGACAGCCGGTCGACCAGCTCGTCGCGGTCGATGATGTCCAGCTCCTCGGCGACGACGGCGCTCCACATGTAGGCGCCGATGTTCGTCGTCGACGTCTGGACGCTCCTCGTGCCGTCGGCCTTCAGCTTGTCCGCGGGCATCCCGCTGGCCTCGTCGGTCATCGCGACGAACGAGGCCCAGGTGTCCTCGGCGTAGCGCTGCAGGGCGGCGCGGTCGGCCCGCGAGAGGCCGTCGCCCGGCCGGTCCGCGGACGCGGACGCGGCCGACGGCGCGGGCGGCGCGGCCTGGGTCGGCAGCGCCAGGCCGGCCACCAGCGCCGTCGCGGCGACCGCGGCGACCGCCTTCAGACGTGGTCGTAGCTGCATGGATGGTCCTTTCCGGGGTTGACGGACGGGGTCAGCTGCGGGCGGCGGCGTCGATGACGGCCGCGCGCTCGGTGCGGGTCAGCACGCCGTCATGCACGAGGTGCTGGGTCACGCTGCGGACGTGCATCAGGAACCGCCCCTCGTTCGGCCACTCCTTCTCGTCCTCGATGAGGTCCTCGACGGTGCATCCGTCGGCGCGCTCGTGGTTCGTCACGCCGGAGTCGACGTCGCGGATGACGACCGTCGGGCTCTCGTCGGAGTCGGGGCAGGCGTCCGGCGGTCCGGACTCCAGCACGTGGAACCAGTCGAACGCGACGGTGGTGGCCTGCGTCTGCTCCTGGCCGAACGCGTACAGCCCGACGTCGGCCGTGGCGAGGCGGTCGTTCTCGATGACGCCGACCTGCTCGAAGGTCACGCCGTCGGCGCTGTAGTACCCGGTGTACGTCGAGCCGGACTTCTCCAGCCGCAGCCACCACGTCGTCACGCCGTCGGGCAGGGTGACCTCAGGGAACGCTGGCTGGAAGATGTCGTCGATCTCGTGGCGCATCTCGATCTTGCGGGCGCACGGCTCGCCGACCGGCGACGTGCCGACGTAGTCGAGCTTGAGGAAGGTCTGGTCGCTCTCGTAGACCAGCAGGCCGCCCTGCTGCCAGCGCTCGCAGACGTCGCCGGAGACCCGGGTCTCGACCACCCAGTCGCCCTCGGGCATCGTCTGCAGCATGAGGTTCGGCGCGTTGTTGTGCTGGTCGAACAGGTTGGTCGGAGTGGTGTCGATCTTCAGCTGACCGCCCTCGACGCGGAACCGGTTGAGGTCGGGCCGGACGACGGCGTCCCAGCGGCAGCCGTCCAGCCGGTCGCCGTCGAACTCGTCGTCGGGCGCCGGGTCGCTGCCCGGGTCGGCGCACTCGATCGGCGGCGACGCCTGTGGCACGGCCTCGACGCGGACGGAGTCGTGCGCCGCCGATCCCGCGGCGTCGGTGACGGTCACCGTCGGGCGGTAGACGCCGGACAGTTCGTAGGTGTGCGTGACCTGCGCACCCGTGGCCGTCGTGCCGTCGCCGAGGTCCCAGGTGTAGGTGAGGTCCTGACCCTCCGGGTCGGTGGCCTCGGCGCTCAGCGTCACCTCGTAGGGCAGCTCGCCGGACGGCGGCGTCGCCTCGACCGACCAGATCTCCGGCCGCGCGTCGACCGACACGCCCTTGCCGCGGAACTTCAGGTAGTTGAGGTTGAACAGGCCGGTCGAGCCGGGCTCGTGCCGGAAGACGAAGAACAGCTCGTGGGTGCCGCCGGGGTCCTCGACCGGGACGGTGACGTCCTTCCAGGACTGCCAGCCGCCGGTCGGCTCGATGAACCCGCTGTCGCCGACCAGCGGGCCGTCGGGCGCGCCGGAGCGGATCTCGATGCGACCGCCGCTGCCACCCGACGCGAACCGGTAGGTGATCGCGTCGATGCCGGCGAGGTTCATCGGGTCGTAGGAGATGTAGTCGCCGTCGTCGATGAACCCGATGTTCTGCCGGCCGCCGCGCGGGTCGCTGGTGGCCTCGAGCTGGATGCCGCTCATCGTCTGGAAGTGCTCGGCCTCCTTGAGCTTCGGCTGCAGGACGTGCAGGTCGCGCCCGGTCAGCGCGCCGACGCCGGCGCCGCCCTGATCGGTGTAACGGGCCTCCAGCACCCAGAACAGGTCCTCGCCGGCCGGGTGCCCGGCGTCGGTGCTGGTGGCGACGGCGCCCTCGCAGCCCGGCAGCACCTCGACGGGGTGCGCGTGGCCCGCGTGCCCGAACAGCACCTGCAGGTCGACGCCGTCGCAGGAGATGCCGTCGCCGGTCGAGCCGTCCTCGGCGTCGGTGACGTCGATGCCGTACGCGATGTCGTCGCCGAAGTCGAAGAAGCCGCCGTCGGCGGGCGGGTCGAGCGTGACCTCCGGCGCCGTGTTGCCGGCGGTGATCTGGACGGTCTGCGAGCGGGTCGCGCCGTCGTCCGCCGTCACCGTCAGACGGGCCGAGTACTGGCCGGCGACGGTGTACGTGTGCTCCGGGTTCGGGTCGGTGGACTCCGCACCGTCGCCGAACGCCCAGTGGTACGTCACCGGCAGGCCGCTCGGGTGGCCGGATCCGTCGCTGCTGAACCGCACCGTCAGCGGCAGCGCGCCGGACGTCGGGTCGGCGGCCGCCTGCGCGACCGGCCGGGTGCCCACGCCGGTGTACTCGATGCGGTAGATGCCGGAGTCGGCGTTGTCGCCGCCGAACCCCGTCCCCCACTCGATCACGTACAGCGCGCCGTCCGGGCCGAACGTCATGTCCATGGGGCGTAGGAAGTCCATGCTGGTGAGCAGCGGATTCACGTCGTGGACGGCGTCGCCGTCGAGGCGGAACTCCCAGACGTCGTTGTCGAACGGCCGCACGTAGCCGTCCTCGGTGTTCGTCCACTCGTAGAACAGCGCGGCGCCGTCGTAGTACTCGGGCCACTTGACGTCGGAGTCCAGCGCGTCGTCGTAGCGGTAGACCGGGCCCGCCATCGCGCCGCCGCCGGTCCCCATCTCGGGCGTGTTGGTGCCGGTCTCGGAGCGGCCGTAGTAGATGTCGGGCGCCGTGACCGGCGGGAGCTGCGTCAGGCCGGTGTTGTTCGGCGAGTCGTTGACCGGGTTCGCGCAGTCGAACGGCGGGCCGGCGGTGCTGGTGGCGAAGTCCCAGTCGCGGAACGGGCCGGCGCCGTGGCAGTACGGCCAGCCGTAGTTGCCGGCGGCGGTGATGCGGTTCCACTCGACCTGGCCCTCGGTGCCGCGGTCCGGGTCCGCCTGCGGCGCGTCCGGCCCGTAGTCGCCGACCAGCAGCGCGCCGGTCTCGCCGTCGACCTCGATGCGGAACGGGTTGCGGAAGCCCATCGCGTAGATCTCCGGGCGGGTCTGCGCGGTGCCGGGCGCGAACAGATTGCCGTCGGGGACGGTGAAGCTGCCGTCGGGCTCGGGGTGGATGCGCAGCACCTTGCCGCGCAGGTCGTTGGTATTCGACGAACTGCGCTGGGCGTCGAACGAGGCGCGGCCGGGCCGCTCGTCGATGGGCGCGTAGCCCTCGGACTCGAACGGGTTGGTGTCGTCGCCGGTCGCCAGGTACAGATTGCCGGCCGCGTCGAAGCTCAGCGAGCCGCCCGCGTGCCCGGACACCGCCCGGTCGACCGGCACCTCCAGCAACTGCACCTCGCTGGCGAGGTCGAGCGTCGTGCCGGTCAGCGTGAACCGCGACAGCCGCTGCTCGGCCTCCGTGCCGTCCGGCGAATAGTAGAGGTAGAGCCAGCCGTTGTTGACGAAGTCCGGGTCCAGCGCGATGCCGAGCAGCCCGTCCTCGCGCTGCGTGTACACGTCCAGCGTGCCGACGACGGTCGTCTGGCTGCTCGCCGGGTCGATCATCCGGACCTCGCCGGCCCGCTCGACGTAGAACACCCGCCCGTCCGCCGCGACGTCCAGCTCCATCGGGTTC
This sequence comes from Jiangella sp. DSM 45060, assembly GCF_900105175.1. Taxonomy (NCBI): domain Bacteria; kingdom Bacillati; phylum Actinomycetota; class Actinomycetes; order Jiangellales; family Jiangellaceae; genus Jiangella; species Jiangella sp. DSM 45060. The sequence continues at coordinate 4,328,569 of NZ_LT629771.1, forward strand.
GCGGTGCCGGTGTCGAGCGGGACCTTGTCGAAGCTGTCCCACGACGTGCCGCCACAGTCGGCCGCCGTCGCGCCCGCCGCGGTCTCGATGCCGCCCAGCAGGTGCTGCAGGAACTCCGGCTCGGAGTAGCTCTCCGTGGTGTGGCCGCCGGCGGTGTACCACGAGCGCCCGCCGTCGTAGGTCTGGCACCAGGCGATCGGGTGGTCCAGGCCCATCGGGTTCGCCTCGGGGTCGTACGTGCTCTCGTCGAGGCTGGCCAGGACGTGCACGCTGCCGCGCGGGTTGGTGCGGAAGCTGTACCACTCGTCGAAGCGCTGCCAGTCCTGGGGGAGATGAGCCGTCGACGGATGGGTGCGGTCGGCGACGGTGACGGTGGCGTCCTGGTTGCGCGGGTGCCCCTGGAAGTAGGCGCCGACCAGCTCGCCGTACCACGGCCAGTCGTACTCGGTGTCGGACGCGGCGTGCACGCCGGCGTAGCCGCCGCCCGCTTGGATGTAGCGCTCGAACGCCGCCTGCTGCTCGTCGTTCAGCACGTCACCGGTGGTCGACAGCCAGACCACCGCGTCGTACTGGGCGAGGTTCTCGTCGGTGAACGCGGCGGCGTCCTCGGTGGCGGTGACGGTGAACTCGTGCTCGGCGGCCAGCTGCTGGAGCGCGGCGATGCCGGCCGGGATGGAGTCGTGCCGGAACGCGGCGGTCTTGCTGAACACGAGGATCGAGTAGCCGCCGTGGCCCGGGTGGGCGCCGGCCACGGGCGCCTGTGCGCCGAGCGCGGCCAGCAGCCCGGCGATCAAGGCGACGACCGCGACGAGGGCGGACGGTCTGCGCGGGTGCCGGGCGCGCCGGCGTGGTCCGGGCTGAGCCATGAGCGGTTCCTCTCCGTCGAGTCCCCCTGCCCCCCGTGCCGTGCCCGGCCGACGTCGAATTCGTGTGCCCGCCCGCCGAATGTAACCGGTATCAGTAACCGGTTACGAGGAGAGAGTTCCGTACCGAATGTCCGGTGTCAAGAGGTCGGCCGGCAGCCGGGTTCCATGATCAGGGCGACCCGAGCGGGTGTCAGCCGCCGGAGATGTCGAGCTCGGCGTCGGCGAGATCGCCGGTGACGCCGTCGGTGTCGTCGAGCCAGCCGGCGGGAAGGGCGACCTTGCGCGGACTCCCCTGCCGCCCCCGCGGCTGGCCCAGCTCGGCCTCGGGGTACGGCTGGGACGGGTCCAGCTCGGCCAGCAGCGCGTCGAGGTCGGCCAGCGTCGACACCATGCCGAGTGAAGCGCGGACCTGGGAGCCGGCGATGAAGCCCTTGAGGTACCAGGCCATGTGCTTGCGCATGTCGCGCAGCCCGCGGTCCTCACCCATGAGCTCGGCGAGCAGCTCGGCGTGGCGGCGCATCATGGCGGCCACCTCGCCCAGCGACGGCAGCGACGGCGCGGGCGCGCCAGACAGGACGGCCGCCAGGTCGCGGAACAGCCACGGCCGCCCTAGACACCCCCGGCCGACGACGACGCCGTCGGCGCCGGTGGCGTCGAGCATGCGGACGGCGTCGGCGGCCTCCCAGATGTCGCCGTTGCCGAGCACCGGGATGCCGACCTGCTCCTTCAGCGCGGCGATGGACGACCAGTCGGCCTCGCCGGAGTAGTGCTGGACGGCGGTGCGCCCGTGCAGCGCGATGGCGGCGCAGCCGGCGTCCTCGGCGATGCGCCCGGCATCGAGGTAGGTGAGGTGGTCGTCGTCGATGCCCTTGCGGGTCTTCATGGTGACGGGGATGCCGTACGGGCCCGCGGCGGCGACGGCCGAGCGCAGGATGGCCTCGAGCAGCCCGCGCTTGTACGGCAGCGCCGCACCGCCGCCCTTGCGGGTGACCTTGGGCACGGGACAGCCGAAGTTGAGGTCGACGTGGGCGACGCCGAAGTCGCCGGCCAGGACCTTGACGGCCTCGCCGACGTAGTAGGGGTCGACGCCGTAGAGCTGGACCGAGCGGACGTCCTCGTTGTCGGCGAAGACCAGCATGTTCAGCGTCTTCTCGTCGCGTTCGACGACGCCGCGGGAGGTGATCATCTCGCACACGTACAACCCGGCGCCCTGCTCGGCGCAGAGCCGGCGGAACGCGGCGTTGGTGACGCCGGCCATCGGCGCGAGCACGACCGGCGGGCCGACCCGCAGCGATCCCAGCCGCAACGGGGCGACGGACGGCACGGTGGTCAGCACGTGGGCAGCCGTTCCCCGAGATACGCCTCGACGCGGTCGATGCCGATGCGCTCCTGGTGCATGGTGTCGCGGTCGCGGACGGTGACGGCGTCGTCCTCGAGCGTGGCGAAGTCGACGGTGACGCAGAACGGGGTGCCGATCTCGTCCTGACGGCGATAGCGGCGGCCGATGGCGCCGGCGTCGTCGAACTCGACGTTCCAGCGCGAACGCAGCCGGGTGGCGAGATCGCGCGCCTTCGGCGAGAGGTCGGCGTTGCGCGACAGCGGCAGCACGGCCACCTTCACCGGCGCCAGCCGGGGGTCGAGGCGCAGCACGTGCCGGGTGTCGACGCCGCCCTTGGCGTTGGGCGCCTCGTCGACGTCGTAGGCGTCGAGCAGGAACGCGAGCACCGAGCGGGTCAGCCCGGCGGCCGGCTCGATGACGTACGGCGTCCAGCGCTCACCCTTCTCCTGGTCGAAGAAGCTGAGCTCCTGGCCGGAGTGCTTGGCGTGCGTCGTGAGGTCGAAGTCGGTGCGGTTGGCGACGCCCTCGAGCTCGGCGAACTCGGTGGCGCCGAAGCCGAAGCGGTACTCGATGTCGACGGTGCGCTTCGAGTAGTGCGAGAGCTTCTCCTTCGGGTGCTCGTACCGGCGCAGGTTGTGCTCGGACAACCCCAGCCCGAGGTACCAGTCCCACCGCTCCTGCAGCCAGTACTCGTACCACTGCTCGTCGGTGCCCGGCGCGACGAAGAACTCCATCTCCATCTGCTCGAACTCGCGCGTGCGGAAGATGAAGTTGCCCGGCGTGATCTCGTTGCGGAACGACTTGCCCACCTGCGCGATGCCGAACGGCGGCTTCTTGCGCGAGGAGTTCATGACGTTGACGACGTTGGCGAAGATGCCCTGCGCGGTCTCGGGCCGCAGGTAGTGCAGCCCCTCGTCGGACTCGACCGGGCCCAGGAACGTCTTGAGCAGGCCGTTGAACATGCGCGGCTCGGTCCAGGAGTCCTTCGCGCCGCAGGTGGGGCACGGCACCTCGGCCAGCCCGCCGGCGACCGGCAGGCCGGTGCGGGCGGCGTGCTCTTCCTCCAGCTGGTCGGCGCGGTGGCGGCGGTGGCAGGACTGGCACTCGACCAGGGGGTCGACGAACTCCTCGACGTGTCCGGACGCGACCCACACCTCGCGCGGCAGGATGACCGCGGAGTCGAGGCCGACGACGTCGTCGCGCTGCTGCACCATGGAACGCCACCACTGGCGGCGGACGTTCTCCTTCAGCTCCACGCCGAGCGGCCCGTAGTCCCAGGCCGAGCGCGTACCGCCGTAGATCTCACCCGTCGGATAGACGAAACCACGGCGCTTGGCGAGGGAGACGATGGCGTCGACGGGCGCAGGCACGGTGGTCACTCCATTCGGGGTCTCGGCGTCCTGGTCAAGCTTCGAGGGTAGACGACATGGGCTTGCGGCGCCGTCCAGCCGGCCGGGCCGATCGTCCCCGGACGGCCAGGACCGCCAGCAGCGTCGTGACCGGCACCGCGGCGATGATGCCGAGGCCGCCGACCAGCGCGCGGACGATCTCCTGCGCCACCGCCTCGGTCGTGATGACGTCGGTCACACTCTGGCCGGCGACGCTGAACAGCATGAGCAGCGGCAGTGAGGCGCCGACGTAGGCCAGGACCAGCGTGTTCACGGTCGCCGCGACGTGCTCGCGGCCGATGCGCAGCCCTGCGCCGAGCAGCGACCGCCGCGACGCCGTCGCGTCGGCGGCGGCCAGCTCCCACACGGCGGCGCTCTGCGTGACGGTGACGTCGTCGAGCACGCCGAGGGCGCCGATGACCAGCCCGGCCAGCAGCAGTCCGCGCAGGTCGATGTCGGCGTTGACGGTGCCGAGGTACGACGACGCCTCGCCGGCCAGCCCGGTGAAGCTGGCCAGCGACGTGAACAGCGAGCCGAGCACCCCGGTGAGCGCGAGGCTGACCAGCGTGCCGATCAGCGCGACGGACGTGCGGATGGACAGCCCGTGCGCGAGGTACAGCGTCACGATCATGATCAGCGACGCCCCGACGACCGCCACCGGCAGCGGCGACTCCCCCGTCAGCAGCGCCGGCAGCACGAACACCAGCAGCACGACCATCGAGACGCCCAGCCCGCCGAGCGCCGCCAGCCCCTTCCAGCCCGACAGCACCACGACGGCGACGGCGAACAGCCCGGCCAGCCAGAGCAGCGGCACGTCGCGCTGGAAGTCGAGCACCTCGTAGCGGGTCTCCAGCGGCGCGTCGGGCAGCGCGCTGAGCACGACCGCGTCGCCGTCGTGGAACTCGGGCGCGCCGACGCCGAACGGCAGCGGCACGACGGTCTCGGTGCCGTCGTCCGGCCCGGCGTCGACGCGGACCCGCGCCTGCAGGCACTCGGCGGCGGTGTCCTCGCCCTCGGGCGTCGGCGGGGTCTCGACGACGTCCTGGCACGGCTCGACGGCCAGGATGGTGCCGTCGGTGCGGACGCCGGCCTGGATGCTGGGCGGGTCGCCGTCGGGCCAGAGCACGATCAGCCCGGCGATGGTGGCCAGGACCAGCGGGATCAGCACGGCCAGCACCAGCCGGCGCACGTGCGGCCCGGCCGGTGGCGCGGGTTCGGTGCCGTGGACGTGCACGGCGTTCACGCGCGCTCGCCGCGGTCGAAATCAGTGGGGACGACGGGAGCGGCGGCCTGGCCGAGCCCGACCTCGTCGGCGTCGGCGGCCCGGACGCTCGCGCCCGTGTGGTCGACCGTCGCGACGACCTCGAACGCCGTCGGCTCGTCGATGGCCAGCGACAGCAGCGGCACCGCCTCGAGCTTGGCCTCGTACGACGACAGCGCGCGGCGGTACGAGCCGACGTTCTCCCACTCGCTGCTGACCACCCACAGTTCGGGATCGTCTGCCGCGCGGCCGACGTGGCCGCCGCGCCAGCCGGGCCGGGTCGCGAGCACCTCGAGTGCGCGCCGGGCGCGGTCGCGGAACGGCACCGCGTCCGTGGGCGGGACCCGGTAGCGGGTGACGACGAGCATCGTGATCCTTTCGAGGCCAGGGCCAGCAGAGGCGGAGCCTCGACTCTGTCAGAGCCATGCAGCAGTATGTCGACCAACCACCGTACGATGATGCGGCCGAGTAGGTCGGACACACCCGAAGGATTCTCCAGTGCCGCAGAACCGCCAGCCACGCCGCAACCCGAATCGCCGGCCCGCCGCGCCCGGCGCCGGGTCGCGCGCGCCGCGGTCCGGCGGCAGCCGCCGCCCCGCCCCGTCCGGCCCGCCGCCCCGGTCGAGCGCGCGGGCCCGCATCGAGGCGGTCAGCTACCCCGTCCTGGTCAAGCTCACGGCCGCGCCCAAGTGGCTGCTCGGCATCGTGACGGCGGGCATCCTGCTCGGCGGCCTGCTGGCGCCGTCGCCCATCGGCCCGGCGCTGCTCGGTCTGGTGGTGCTGTTCCTGGCCTGGCTGCTGGTGCTGGCGTGGCCGCGGCTCGCCGCCGGGCAGCGGCTGAGCAGAGGGTTCATCGTGGTGGCGCTCGGCGGCCTGGTCATCGCCCGGGCCGGCGGCTGGCTGGCCTGACCTCGTCGTTCTTCCCGCAATCCGATGGGTGCCGGTCTGCGTAAGTTAGGTTAGGCTATTCTCGCCTCCGCTTCGCCGGATCGCACCCATCGAGGACACCATGACCCGCCGCCGCTCCCGCACCGCGCTCGCCGCCGGCCTCGTGGCCGCTGTGCTCGGCCTCACCGCCTGTTCCGACGACGGCGCGGAGCCCGACGCCGTCGCGGGCGCCTCCGACGACGCCCTGGTCGTCTACAACGCCCAGCACGAACAGCTCACCCAGGAGTGGGCCGACGCCTTCACCGACGAGACCGGCATCGAGGTCGTCCTGCGCAACGGATCCGACTCCGAACTGGGCAACCAGCTGGTCCAGGAGGGCGACCAGTCGCGGGCGGACGTGTTCCTCACCGAGAACTCCCCCGCCATCTCGCTGGTCGAGAACGCCGGCCTGCTGGCGCCCGTCGACCAGACCACGCTGGACCAGGTGCCCGCACAGTACCGGCCCTCGTCGGGGCGGTGGACCGGCATCGCGGCCCGCTCGACCGTCTTCGTCTACGACCCGGACGAGCTGACCGAGGCCGAGCTGCCCGCGTCGATCACGGACCTCGCCGGACCCGCGTGGAAGGGCCGCTGGGGCGCGGCGCCGGGCGGTGCGGACTTCCAGGCGATCGTCTCGGCGATCCTGGAACTCGAGGGCGCCGACGCCACCAGCGCCTGGCTGGACGGCATGAAGGACAACGCCACCGTCTACCAGAACAACATCGCGACCATGAAGGCCGTCAACGCCGGCGAGATCCCGGGCGGCGTCATCTACCACTACTACTGGTACCGCGACCAGGACGGCACCAAGGAGAACAGCGGCAACACCCAGCTGCACTACTTCCGCAACCAGGACCCGGGCGCGTTCGTCAGCGTCTCCGGCGGCGGCGTCCTCGCCTCCAGCCAGAACCAGGACGACGCGCAGGCCTTCCTGGCGTTCCTCACCGGCAGCACCGGCCAGGAGATCCTCGGCACCGGCTACAGCATGGAGTACCCGGTCGCGAGTGGTGTCGCCGCCAACCCCGCGCTGCCGCCGCTGGACACCCTGCAGGCGCCGCAGGTCGACCCGTCGGCGCTCAACAGCGTCGAGGTCACCGATCTGATGACGGACGCAGGGCTGCTCTAGGGGTCACACCGTGACCGTCACCTCCGTCCAGACACCGCGCCGCGCGGGCGGGGCGTCGCGCCCGCCGGTCGCGCTGGTCGTCGTCGCGGCGGCGCTGGCGGCCGTCCTGCTGGTGCCGCTCGGCTACGTCGTCTCCGTCGTCCTCGACGTCGGCTGGGACACGCTGGAGCCGCTGATCTTCCGGCCGCGGGTCGGCGAGTTGCTGGTCAACACGGTTCTGCTCGTCGTGCTGGGTGTGCCGCTGACGGTGCTGCTGGGGGTCGGCGGGGCGTGGCTGGTGGAGCGGACGACGCTGCCGGCGCGGCGGTTCTGGGCGGTCGTGCTGGTGGCGCCGCTGGCGATCCCGGCGTTCGTGAGCAGCTACGGGTGGGCCAGCGCGGTGCCGTCGATCCACGGGCTCGGCGGCGGCCTGCTGGTGTCGGTGCTGGCGTACTACCCGCTGGTGTACCTGCCGGCGATGGCGGCGATCCGCGGGCTGGACCCGGCTCTGGAGGAGTCGGCGCGCTCGCTCGGGCTGGGCTCGTGGGCGGTGTTCGGGCGGGTCGTGCTGCCGCAGCTGCGGCTGGCGATCCTGGGCGGCGGGCTGATCGTCGCGTTGCACCTGCTGGCGGAGTACGGGGCGTTCGCGTTCATCCGGTTCGACACCTTCACCACGGCGATCGTCGTGCAGTACCAGTCGACGTTCGCCGGTCCGGCGGCCGGCGCCCTTGGCGTCGTGCTGTCGGTGCTGTGCCTGTCGCTGCTGATCGCCGAGGCGGGCGCGCGCGGGCGGGCCCGGTATGCCCGCATCGGGTCGGGCGCGGCGCGGACGGCGGTGCCGCAGCGGCTGGGGGCCTTCACGCCGCTGGCGCTGCTCGGGCTCGCCGCGCTGGGCGTCGCCGCCGTCGCCGTCCCGCTGGCCAGCGTCGTGCGCTGGCTGGGGCGGGGTTCCGGCTGGACCCAGCCGGAACTGCCGTCGGCGCTGACGCAGACGGTGCTGCTGGCCGGCGGCGGCGCGCTGGCCGCCGTGCTGGTGGCGCTGCCGCTGGCCTGGCTGACGGCGCGGCACCCCGGCCCGCTGGCCCGGCTGCTCGAGGGCACGTCGTACGTCGCCGCGAGCCTGCCCGCGATCATCGTCGCGCTGGCCCTGGTGACGGTGACGCTGCGGGTGCTGCCGGGGCTGTACCAGACGGCGTTCACCGTCGTGCTCGCGTACGTCATGATCTTCCTGCCGCGGGCGCTGGTGCCGCTGCGCTCCGGCATCGCGCAGGCGCCGGTGGCGCTGGAGGAGATGGCCCGCTCGCTCGGGTACCCTCCGCTGCTCGCGCGGCTGCGCGTCACCGTGCCGCTGCTGGTGCCGTCGCTGGCGGCGGGGGCCGCGCTGGTCGGGCTCGGCGCCGCCAACGAGCTGACGGCGACGCTGCTGCTCGCGCCGAACGGCACCCGGACGCTGGCGACCCAGTTCTGGTCGCAGGCCTCGGCGATCGACTACCCGGCGGCCGCGCCGTACGCCGTCCTGCTGATCCTGCTGTCGGTGCCCGCGGTGGCGCTGATGTTCGCCCAGTCACGGAGGTGGGGGGCCCGATGACCACACTGTCGCTGACCGGCGTCGCCAAGTCGTTCGGCCGGGTCGAGGTGCTGCGGGACGTGTCGCTGACCGTGCCGGCCGGCACCCGCACCGCCGTCGTCGGCGCGTCCGGCAGCGGGAAGAGCACGCTGCTGCGGCTGATCGCCGGCTTCGAACGGGCCGACTCCGGATCGATCGGCCTCGGCTCGACGACGCTGGCCGCGCCCGGGCGGTTCGTCGCCGCCCACCGCCGCGGCATCGGCTACGTCGCCCAGGACGGCGCGCTGTTCCCGCACCTCACCGTCGAGCAGAACGTCCGGTTCGGGCTGCCCCGGCGCCGCCGCGACCCCGGCCGCGTCCGGGAGGTCATGGAGCTGGCGTCGCTGGACCCCGAGCTGGCCGGGCGGTACCCGCACCAGCTGTCCGGAGGACAGCAGCAGCGGGTCGCGCTGGCCCGCGCCCTCGCGCCCCGTCCCGCCGTCGTCCTCCTCGACGAGCCGTTCAGCGCCCTCGACACCGGCCTGCGCGAGCAGACCCGGCAGGCCGTCATCGACGCGCTCGAGGCCAGCGGCGTCACCACCGTGCTGGTCACGCACGACCACGACGAGGCGCTCTCGTTCGGTGGGCAGATCGCGGTCATCGCCGCGGGCCGGCTGGTGCAGTCCGGAGCGCCGGCGGCCGTGTTCGACAACCCCGTCAGCACCGATCGCCGCCTTCCTCGGCGCGGCGATCGTGCTGCCCGCGGCAGTGGCCGACGCCGGCGGCGTCGACTGCGCCCTCGGCCGGGTCGCCGTCCGGCACGACCGCACCGGCGGATCGGCGGCCGGTGGCCGGGTGCTGCTGCGGCCGGCGCAGCTCGGGATCGGCCCCGCCAACGGCACCCACAACGCCGTCGTCGAGGACGTCCGCCCGCGGGGGTCGCACGCCGAGCTGCTACTGCGCACCGCCGGGGCGGCGCCGGTGCTGATCCCGCTGCGGGTGCCGGCGCACGAGGGCTCCGGCTACCACGCCGGCATGCCCGTCTCCGTCACCGTCACCGGCGGCGGGGTGCTGTACCCGGCCGGGTGACGGCACGCAGGGTAGATTGTCTCAATGGATGACGAGGCGGCGGCGATGGCCGCGATCGAGCGGATCATGGCCAAGGAGAACCAGCGCCAGGCCGACCAGACCACCGACGACGACGGGCGGCCGCTTCCCCGGCTCGACCTCGACGACCCGGCGGCGACGGACGATCCGTTGCTGCGGGTGGGCTATGCACTGCTCCCGCACCTGCCCGGCGGCTGGCTCACGGCCGTGCTGAACGTCGCCGCGGCGGCCGACGACGTCCGAACCTGGGCCATGGTCACGAAGCCCGGCGTGGGACCGTCCCGCTACGAGCACCTGCGCTACCTGCCCGACGTCGCGGCGGAGGCGGCGGCACTGCGCCGGTCGATGTACGACCCGAGCCGCGGCGCCTGGTACAACCTCATGCTCCGCCTCAACGCCAACGGCACCCTGGTCACCCGTTTCGACCACGACGGGCCGCCGTTCCTGCATTGGGGCGCGCGCGAGGTCGAGCTGGTCAGACGCGACCAGCAGCTGTTCCCACGGCCGTTCGACCGGCTCGCCACCTGGCACCCAGCCCGCTGACCAGCCCGGCGCACCACCAGAGGGCCACGCCGGCGGAGAGGGAGGCGACGACGGCGAGGACGGGGTGGACGTCGACGAGGCGGGGGTAGACCTGCCAGTGGGTGAGGTAGATGTACAGCGAACCGCCCGCCAGCGCGCCCACCACCCGGTGCAGCGGCGCCGGGCACGGCACCGTCGCGGCCCACACCAGCAGCGCCACCCCGGCGACGATCGCCAGCTCGCGCGCGGGGTTGCCGAAGAACCCGGGCACCGTCGCCACCAGCACCACCGTCAGCCCGGCCCGCTGCCACCACACCGACGCCCGCGCCGCCGCCCACCCGAACGCGAACAGCCAGAACACCGGCATGGTGTGCGGCACGCCGAGGTCGACCACCTCGTACCGCCCGAGCAGCCCGAACCCCAGCAGCACGACCGGGAACGCGAACGGGAAGCGCCGCTCCAGCCGGTCGACGAACGGGACGGCGAGCAGGGCGGCCAGCACGACGAGGATGTAGACCAGCACCTCGACGAACCAGAAATGCCAGTCCGACGTCCACGACGGCGGCCCGAACAGCCCGTTGAGCAGTAGCACGTTCAGCGGCCCGTACTGGTCGGTGAGCAGCACGACACCGCCGATCCAGGCCACGCTGGGGACGACGATCCGCGCGACGCTGACCGCCTGCTGCCGTAGCCGCGTCACCCGGTCGGCGGCGGTCAGGCGGAACCGGGCGAACCCGAACCCGGCCGCCGCCACCAGCACGTGCGCCCCGCCGAGCAGCGTGAACAGCCCGGCGTGCGTGCCGACGACGCCGACGATCGCCAGGGCCCGCAGCGCCACGCCGGTCTCGACGCAGCGGACCCGCCACCGCCCGCGAGCGGCGACGGCGGGCGCGGCGGCCAGCTCGCGGATCGGCGTCACGTGCCAGTTCGCGGGGACGACGCCCAGCTCGTCTTCCAGCCGGATCGACACCTCGACGTAGGACAGGGAGTCGCCGCCGAGGCCGGTGAAGGTGCTGTCGAGGGTCGCGTCGGGGCGCCCGAGCAGGTCGGCGTAGAGCGACCGCAGCCGCTCCGGCAACGGCCCGGCGGCGGCGTCCGGCGGCCCGGCGGGCGCTGCCGCCGCGGCCCGCACCAGCTGACCCAGCGCCGGGTGGTCGACCTTCCCGCTGGCCAGCCGCGGTGTCTCCGCGACGGTGACGGCGGCGGCCGTGACGGCGCGCGCGGGCAGCCCGAACCGTCCGGCGATCTCGTCGCGGACGGCCGAGGGCTCCGCGCCGTCGACCGCGACCAGCAGCTCGCCGTCCGTCCCCGTGCACCGGACAGCCACCCCGGGACGGGTCAGCGCGGCCTCGACGTGGGCGAGGTCGACCCGCAGCCCGGCGATCTTCACGAACCGGCTGCGCCGCCCGACGATCTCGTACAGCCCGCCGGTGCGCCGGGCGAGGTCACCGGTGTGCAGCGCGGTGACGGTGCGCCCGAGCGCGAGGTCGGCCGGCGACGTCGCGTACCCGAGCATGACGTTCGGGCCGTGGTAGACGAGCTCGCCGACGTCCGGCGACGTCGCCTCGGGCGCGGGCACAAGGGTGAACGAGCCGCCCGGGATCGGCACCCCGACGGCCGACGGATGCTCGGCGGCCAGCGATGGCGGCAGGTACGCCATCCGCGCGGTCGCCTCGGTCTGCCCGTACATGACGACGAGGTCCCACCCACCCCGCCGCCCCAGCTCGGCGTACCGGCGCACGTGCGCCGGGTCGAGCCGCCCGCCGGCCTGTGTGACGTACCGCAGCCGCGGCAGCCGCATGCCGGCGAACCCGACGCGGTCGAGCAGGTCGAACGTCAGCGGCACCCCGGCCAGCGTCGTCGCGCCCTCGGCCCGGAACAGGTCCCAGAAGCAGGCGTCGGCGACGGAGAGGTCGGTGAGCACGACGGCCGCACCGGCCAGCAGGTGCGTGTTCACGACGGACAGTCCGTACACGTAGTGCATCGGCAGCGTCGTGATCGCGCGGTCGGTGTCGCGGATGCCCAGGAACGACACGATCGACTCCGCGTTGGCCTGCACGTTCTCGTGCGACAGCCGGGCCAGCTTGGGCGATCCGGTCGACCCGGACGTCGGCATCAGCAGCGCCAGCTCCGGGTGCGGCTCGTGCGCGGACCCGTCCCGCCGCACGTCCAGCTCGCCGCCGGACAGCAACACGGCGTCGGGGTCGTAGGCGGCCGCGACTGCGCCGGCCTGCGCGGGCGGAACCAGCAGCGCGACGTGGCCGGCGGCCAGCGCGGCAAGGTAGGTGACCAGCGACGTCGCGTCGTTCGCGGCGCTGACGAGCACCAGCTTCCGGCCGTCGCCGAGCCGCCGCGCCGTCGCGCCGACGCGCTGGGCCAGCTCGCGGTAGATCCAGCGCTCGGCGCCGGCGACGACGGCGAGCCGGTCGCCGTGACGGGCGAGGTCGCGCGCGAACGGGACCGCCGCGGGCGCCGCCCCCGCGGGCGCCGCCCCCGCGGATCTCCGGGGCGGCGGCAGGACGACCGTCATGTCCGCCCCCAGCGCCGTCCGATAAGGCGAGCCTTACCTTAAGGGCCGGGAGGCGGACATTTCAACACCGGTCCGGGCTACCCGGTCGTGACGGTGACCGGGGCGGACGCCGGGCCGGCCAGCGCCGGACGGCCCGGGTCGGGCTCGGCGAACGCGTACACGCGGAACGCGTACGCCGTCGCCGGCGCGAGGCCGGTGACCTCCAGCGACGTCGCGTCCGCGCCGGTCCGGCCGGCCAGCGTCCACAGTTCGGTCCCGGCGGCGCGCACCTCGACGTCGTAGCCGTCGGCGCCGTCCGCCGCGGCCCACGAGACCAGCGCCGACGCCGGGCCGGACGCCTGCGCCGTCACGTCCGCCACCGCGCCGGGTACCGCGTCGCGGGTGACCATGATCGCGTCGGCGATGACGAACCCGTCCGCCGCGTTGGACAGCTCCACCCGCCCGGCCGCGCCCGCCTCGAACCGGAACGCGCCGAGGTCCACCCAGACCGCCGGCCGGTCGTCGCCGACGACCCGGCCCTGGCCGCGCTGGTCGACGCGGACCGTCGTCGCGCCGTCGGCGTGGCGGACGGTGAACGGCGCGTCGGAGGCGCGGTTGGCGTGCGCGACGGTCCTGGCGAGCACGTGGTACTCCCCCGTGACCGGGACGTCGACCTGCCAGCCGGCGACGCGGTCGCCGGTACCGGCCGGCGCGGACCGGTAGCTGACGCCGTAGTACGGGTGGCCGGCCTGCCCGGTCGCCCGGCTCCACGTGCCGGTCATCCGGAAGGCGCCGACCGACTCGTCGTCGACCACGACGTCGCGGTGCGCCTCGTCGGACGGGTGCTCGGCGGCGATCAGCGTCAGCTCGTCCGGCGCGATCGTCGTGCCGCCGAGCCGGCCGGGCTCGAGCAGCGTGAACCGGATCCGGTGCAGGCCGCGGCCGAGCGCGACGGTGCCGTGCTGGTAGGTCTGGTAGGCCGAGCCGGTGTCCAGGCTCGGGTCGAGCACACCGTCCGGCAGCGGCCGTCCGTCGATGCTGACCTCGATCCGGCCGGCATCCTGACCGCGGGCGTACCGCACGGCGACGTCGAACGCGCCCTCGTCGCGGGCCAGGCGGAACGGCAGCTCCAGGTAGTCGCCCGGGCCGGTCGCGGCGTACGTCAGGGCGGCGCCGCCGCGGGCGTTCTCGTCTTCGACGGCCTCGGGCCGTGGCCACGCGACCCGCTCGCGCACGGTCTCGTCCAGCGGCAGGTGGACGACGGCGCCGGCGGCACCGTCCGCGGCGCGCGACGCGGCCAGGGCCGCGATCTCGTCCGCCGTCAGCACCCGGTCGTACAGCCGGACCTCGTCGACGCCGCCGGTGAGCCGGTTCGCGCCGTCCGGCCGCTGCCCCACGTGGATGCCCTCGCGGGCGCTGAACGCGAGGTCGCCGGTCGGGGACGCCGCCTGGGCGACCCGCACGCCGTCGACGTACAGCTCGATCATGCCGCCGCCGCGAGTCAGGGCCGCGTGGTGCCATGCGCCGTCGGCGTAGGCGCCGGGCGCGCTGAGCGACGCCGTCGCCTGGCCGGTGTCGACCAGCGCCTGGAGGCGGCCGTTGCCCGGCTCGGCACGTAGCCACCACTGCGGCGTGGCCGAACCCCAGCCGTACGCCCAGAGGATCGACTGGGTGTCCTGGCCGCTGGTGCGGAACCAGGCCGACGCGGTGAACGTGTCGCCGGCGGCGCGGACCGCGTCGGTCGCGGGGAGCTCCAGGGCGTCGTCGCCGTCGAGCGCGAGCCCGCCGTCGTCGGCGGCCGGAGCGCCGGTGACGACCGCGTCGTTCCCGCCCGCGACGTCCGGACTGACGGTCTGCGTGGCCGGCTCCCCGGCGGGCGGGCGGACCTTCGCCCCCGCGGTGTCGCCGAGCTCGACGGCGTGCTCGGCGAGGTCGCCGCCGTCGCGGCCGTTCGTCAGCCAGGCGAGGTCGAACCGAGCCATCACCAGCCGCGCGGGCGAGCCGAGGATCTCGCCGTCGCGGCCGTAGAACAGCAGGATCGTGCCGTCGGACAGCACCGCGAGGTCGGAGTAGTACGACGGCCCCGGGTTGACGATGGTGTCGTAGCGGTAGGTCGCGCCGTCGTCGTAGCTGACGGAGACGGTGAGCGCCTCGCGGCGGGCGGAGTCCGGGCGGGCGTGCAGCAGCCGGCTGACACCGTCGGGGCCGTCGAACCGCAGGAACCCGGCGTCGACGGCGGTGTACCGGCCGGTCGCGGGCTCGAGCACCGGGTCGGACCAGGTCTGCCCGCCGTCGGTGCTGACGGCGCTGATCCGCTGCCGGTGCCCGCCCGCCGCCGACCGCCCGTTGACGACGACGGCGCCGTCGCCGCGATCGTAGACGCGGCTCTCGTTGATCGGGTAGTTGACGTCGACCGGGATCGGCTCGCCCGCCTGCCAGCTGGCGCCGTGGTCGTCGCTGTAGATCACCGAGACGCCGTACAGCCGCTCCGGTGTGGTGTGGCCGACGACCTCGCGGCGGTGCAGCACCTGCATGACCAGCCGGCCGTTCTCCAGCTGGATGCCGTGGCCGGGGCCCGGTCCGTGCAGCGTCCAGCCGTACGGGTTGCCGGCGAACAGCTCGTCCAGCTCCACCGGCGCGCTCCACGTGACGCCGTCGTCGGCGCTGCGGCTCAGGTAGAGCTCCTGGCGGTCGCCGGAGCAGCCGGTGTTGCCCGGGTCCAGCAGCGACAGGCCGAAGAACAGGAAGATCTCGCCGGTTTCCTGGTCCACGACCGGCGTCGGGTTGCCCCACGACTGCCCGTCGACGGACGGGACGACGATGCGGCTCGGCTCCCAGCTGTCGCCGCCGTCCGTGCTGCGGCGCAGGACGATGTCGCGCGGCCCGGCGTCGCAGACCTCGTGGCGGCCCTCGGTGAACGCCAGGATCGTGTCCGACGGCGTCACCGCGAGACCCTGCACGTGGTAGCTCTCGTGCGGGCCGGCCGCCGAGTCCCACAGCACGGTCTCGTCGAACGTGCCCGGCCGGTCAGTCGCTGTGGCTGTTGTGGCCGACGTGACTGGCGTCATGGATGGGGCCGAGGTGATCGCCGAGAGTGGCGAGGCGACCGTGCTGGCGGGCAGCCCACCCGCGAGCCCCGCCGTCGCCGGAGCGGCGGCCGCCGCCGAGGTCGCTCCCAACGTCAGGACGGCGACGAGCGCCGCCGCCGTCCGCACCGCCGGGCTCCACCGGCCCGCCGTCCGCACCGTCCGGTTCCGACCACCCGGAGACCGGCCCGCCGCCGGGTCTCGCCGGTCCGACACGCGACCCCGGCTCGCCGCCGGGTCCCGCCGGTGCGACACGCGACCCCGGCCCGCCGCCGAGTCCCGCCGGTCCGAGCCGTCCCGCCGGCCCGCCGCCCGCCACGTCCACCCTCGCACGCCGCCTCCTAATACGTATAAATAGGATGCGGACGACGTTACCGGGACGCTTCGGACCGGAGCAATGGCTCGCTCGCGCACCGACCGGGGTGCGGCTGAGCAGCGGTCACCTCGCAGCGGTGACCGGATTCGCCATCAGGAGGCGGCGCAGCGCGGGCAGGTGCCGAAGATCTCCAGCGTGTGCGACACCTCGGAGTAGCCGTGCTGGTCGGCGACGGACTTGGCCCAGCGCTCGACCGTGGGGCCGGCGATCTCGACCGTGGCGCCGCAGGACCGGCAGACCAGATGGTGGTGGTGCTCCTCGCGGACGCAGCGCCGGTAGACCGCCTCGCCGGCGTCGGAGCGGAGGACGTCGACCCGGCCATCGTCGGCGAGGGTCTGCAGGGTGCGGTAGACGGTGGCCAGTCCGACGCCGGCGCCACGGTCGCGCAGCAGGGCGTGCAGCTCCTGGGCGCTGATGAAGTCCTCGGTCTCGTCGAGCACCTCGTCGACAGCGGCGCGCTGCCGCGTCCGGCGGTGCTCCTTGGCCGGCTGTTCGCGTACCGTCACCTGGGTCGCTCCCTGTCGATTCTCATTACCAATGAGAGTCTAGCTCCGATCACCCTTCGGCGACGAGCGGTCCGCGCACAGGCGGACGAGGCGGTGGCCCGCAGCGCCCCCGCGGGACGCGCCCTCGCGCCGCGAGCCACCGCACCCCCGTGAGCACGCCTCCCGGCGCACCCGTGAGCACGCCTCCCGGCGCACCCGTGAGCGCACCTCGCGGCGCACCCTGGGCGCGGCCCTCGGCGACCGCACCCACTCCCCCAACGCGCGAGCCCCGCCGGGACGTTCCGAACCCGACGTTTTGACAATGGTTGTCAGTCTTGATGAGAATGTGTCCCATGAAGAACCGTCGTGCGGCGATGGCCGCGTTGAGCACCGCCGCCCTCGCCGGGCTCGTCCTCTCGGGCTGCGGCGACGACGCCGGCACCGCGAGCGGCGGCGACGGCCTCACCGTCGCCGCGTCGTTCTACCCACTGGCGTTCGTCACCGAACGTGTCGCGGGCGACCACGCCACCGTCGACAACCTCACGCAGGCCGGCGGCGAGCCGCACGACCTCGAGCTGACCGCCCGCCAGGTCGGCGAGATCTCCGACGCCGACCTCGTCGTCTACCTGGCCGGGTTCCAGCCGTCCGTCGACGAGGCGGTCGAGCAGAACGCCGAGGACCGCGCCGTCGACGTCGCGGGCCTGGTCGAGCTGCTCGACGAGCCGGAGCACGGCGACGAACACGAGGACGAGCACGGCGACGAGCACGAGGACGAGCACGCCGACGAGGAGAGCCACGAGGGCCACGACCACGGCGACCTCGCCGGCGACCCGCACATCTGGCTCGACCCCACGAACCTCGAGGCCATCGCGTCCGCCGTCGCCGACCGGCTGGCCGAGGCCGACCCGGACAACGCCGACGACTACCGCGCCAACGCCGACGCCCTCAACGCCGATCTGCAGGAGCTGGACCAGGAGTTCGAGACCGGCCTGGCGCAGTGCACGCAGCGGGTGTTCGTCGTCGCGCACGAGGCGTTCGGTTACCTCGCGCACCGGTACGACCTCGAGCAGATCGGCATCTCCGGCATCGACCCGGAGGCGGAGCCGTCGCCGGAACGGCTGGCCGAGGTCCACGACGTCGTGCGGGAGCAGGGCGTCACGACGATCTTCTACGAACGCCTCGTCAGCCCGGACGTCGCCGAGACGCTGGCCGGCGACCTCGGTGTGCAGGCCGCGGTGCTCGACCCGATCGAGGGCCTCACCGACGACACCGCCGACCAGGACTACTTCAGCCTGATGCGGGCCGACCTCGAAGCGCTGCGCGCCGCCAACGGGTGTACGTGAGTACCGTGACCCCCATGAGATCAGCCGTCGTCGACGTCCGCGGGTTGCGGGTCGAGCTCGACGATCGCCCGGTGCTGCACGGCGTCGACCTCAAGGTCGTCGAGGGCGAGGTCGTCACCCTGCTGGGCGCGAACGGCTCGGGCAAGTCGACGCTGGTCCGCGCGGCGGTCGGGCTGGTGCCGGCCGCCGCCGGCGAGGTGCGGCTGTTCGGCACGCCGCTGCGGTCGTTCCACGACTGGTGGCGGGTCGGCTACGTGCCGCAGCGCACGACGGCGGCGGGCGGGGTTCCCGCAACGGTGCGCGAGGTCGTCGCGGCGGGGCGGCTGGCCCGGCGCAAGCTCTTCCGACCGGCCCGCAAGGCCGACCGCGCCGCCGTCGACGCCGCGATCGAGCTGGTCGGGCTGTCCGAGCACGCCGGACGCAGCGTCGCCAACCTGTCCGGCGGGCAGCAGCAGCGGGTGCTGATCGCCCGCGCCGCCGCGTCCGAGCCCGACCTGCTGGTCCTCGACGAGCCCAACGCCGGCGTCGACCACCGCAGCCAGGAGGCGTTCGCCCGCGCGTTGCGCACGTTCGTCGCGTCCGGCCGCACGGTGCTGCTGGTGCTGCACGAGATGGGACCGCTGGCGCCGCTGGTCGACCGCGGCGTCGTGCTCGACGGCGGCCACGTCGTCCACGACGGCCCGCTGCCGACGCCGTCGATGACGCTGACCGGTCCACCCGACCACCACGACGACCACCGCGAGGACCACGGGGCGGGCCTGTTCGGATGAGCTTCCTCGACTACGACTTCATGCAGCGGGCGCTGATCGCGGCCGTCCTCACCGGCCTGGCCGCGCCCGCCGTCGGCACCTACCTGGTGCAGCGGCGGCTGGCGCTGCTGGGCGACGGGCTCGGGCACGTCGCGCTGACGGGTGTCGCCGTCGGCCTGCTGACCGGCTGGGCGCCGGTGTGGACGTCGGTGGCGGTGGCCGTGCTCGGCGCGCTGGCGATCGACTACGTCCGGGCCAAGGGCCGGGCCTCGGCCGACGTCGCGCTGGCCATGCTGTTCTACGGCGGCATCGCCGGCGGCGTGCTGATCACCGGGCTGGCCGGCAGCACGGCGGCGACGCTGAACACGTACCTGTTCGGTTCCATCACGACGGTCTCGCAGGACGACCTGTGGGTGGTCGCCGTCCTGGCCGCCGTCGTCATCGCGCTGGCCGTGGGACTGGCGCCGCAGCTGTTCGCGATCTGCCAGGACGAGGAGTTCGCCCGGGTCAGCGGCCTGCCGGTGCGCCTGTACAGCATGCTGATCGCCGTCATGGCCGCCGTCACCGTCACGGTGGCCATGCGGACGGTGGGGCTGCTGCTGGTCAGCGCGCTGATGGTGGTGCCGGTGGCGACGGCGCAGCAGCTCACCCGCAGCTTCCGGACGACGTTCGCGCTGGCCATGGTGCTCGGCGT
The DNA here is from genome assembly GCF_900105175.1 of Jiangella sp. DSM 45060. Lineage (NCBI taxonomy): Bacteria > Bacillati > Actinomycetota > Actinomycetes > Jiangellales > Jiangellaceae > Jiangella > Jiangella sp. DSM 45060. The sequence goes on from NZ_LT629771.1 coordinate 4,347,872, forward strand.
GGTGCCGTCGCTGGGCGGCGTCGTGTTCTCCTACTACGTCGACGTCGCGCCGGGAGCGAGCATCGTCGTCGGGTCGCTGATCGGGTTCGTGCTGGCCTGGCCGGCCGGTTCGCTGCTGCGCCGGCGCCGGGCCCGCCGCTCCGTCAACGGCGAGGACCCTCGGGTCACCGGGGCGCACGTCACCGCCGAGCGGCACCAGCACCAGCACGACCCCGAGTGCGGCCACCCCACCGTCGAGCACGGCGACCACACCGACTACCTGCACGACGGCCACCTGCACGCCGCGCACGGCCGCCACTACGACGAGCACTAGGGCTTGCGCCAGACCGACACGTGACTCTCGCTCTCGGACGTGAAGGGGCTGCGGTCCCAGTCCGCCCAGCGGTGCTCCAGCTCCAGCCCGGCCAGCTGCGCCATCAGGTCGCACTCGGACGGCCAGACGTAGCGGAAGTTGCTCTCCCCGCGCCGGTACGAGCCGTCGGCCTCGCGGGAGAAGTGATGCGACGTGCCCTGCTGGGTGACGAGGTCCATGGTGTCGAAGCCCAGGTGGTCCGGGCCGACGTCGAACGGGACGGCGGACTGGCCGGGCGGGAAGCGGCGCAACGGCGGCACCCACAGCTCGATCACGAACCGGCCGCCGGCCGCCAGGTGCCGGGCGGCGTTGCGGAAGCAGGCCGCCTGCTCGGCCTGGGTGCGCAGGTTGGAGATCGTGTTGAACACCAGGTAGACCAGGCCGAACTCGCCGTCGACGCGGGTGGTCGCCATGTCGCCCACGACGACCGGGATACCGGCCGCGCCGGGCTTGCGGCGAAGCTGGTCCACCATCGGCCCGGACAGGTCGATCCCGGTGACGGGGACGCCGCGCGTGTGCAGCGGCACGGCGACGCGGCCTGTGCCGATGGCGAACTCCAGCGCGGCCGAGCCTCCGGCCAGGGAGGCGAGCAGCTCGACGGCGGGGTCGAGCCGTTCGGGCACGAACATCTCGGCCGAGGTCTCGTCGTAGCGGCGGGCGGTCTCCTCGTCCCATACATCGCTCGTCATGGCGAAAGTGTGGCGCTCTTCCGCGACGTTGTCGGTGGCATGGCCCACAATGGGGGCGATGGACGGGGGAATCGAGGACCTGCTGCGCGAGCAGGCGCCGCAGGTGCTGGGTGCGCTGGTGCGCCGCTACGGCCACTTCGACGCCGCCGAAGACGCCGTCCAGGACGCGCTGCTCGCGGCCGCCGTCCAGTGGCCCGACGACGGCGTTCCCGACAACCCGCGGGCGTGGCTCATCACCGTCGCGTCGCGCCGGCTGACCGACCAGCTGCGCAGCGAGTCGGCCCGGCGGCGGCGCGAAGAGAACGCCGCCGCGCTCACGCCGTCCGACGGTCAGTTCACCGCCCCGCCGGCCGACGAGCAGCCGCCCGACACCGACGACACGCTGACGCTGCTGTTCATGTGCTGCCACCCGTCGCTGTCGGCGCCGTCGCAGGTGGCGCTGACGCTGCGCGCCGTCGGCGGCCTCACCACCACGCAGATCGCGCGCGCGTTCATGGTGCCCGAGACCACCATGGGGCAGCGCATCAGCCGGGCCAAGCAGAGCATCAAGACCGCCGGCGCCCGGTTCGACCTCCCACCCGAGGAAGACCGCGCCGAGCGGCTGCGCGCCGTCCTGCACGTGCTCTACCTCATCTTCAACGAGGGCTACACCGCCACGTCCGGCGCCGACCTGCAGCACGTCGAGCTGGCCGCCGAGGCGATCCGGCTGACCCGCCAGGTGCACCGGCTGCTCCCGCGCGACGGCGAGGTCACCGGGCTGCTGGCGCTCATGCTGCTCACCGACGCGCGGCGCACGGCCCGCACCCGGCCCGACGGCAGCCTGGTGCCGCTGGCCGAGCAGGACCGCACCAGCTGGGACAAGGCCGCCATCGACGAAGGCGTCCTGCTGGTCACCGACGCGCTGCGCCACGGCGACCTCGGCCCGTACCAGGTGCAGGCGGCCATCGCGGCGGTGCACGACGAGGCGCCGGCCGCCGACGACACCGACTGGCCGCAGATCGTCGCGCTCTACGAGGTGCTGGCGCGCATCGCGCCCAACCCGATGGTGACGCTCAACCACGCCGTCGCGGTCGCGATGGTCGACGGGCCCGAGGCCGGGCTGGCGCTGCTCGAGACGCTGGCCGACGACAGCCGGCTGGCCGAGCACCACCGGCTCGAGGCCGTCCGCGCGCACCTGCTCGAGATGGCCGGCGACGCCGCCGCGGCACGGGCCGCGTACCGGCTGGCCGCACAGCGCACCACGAGCCTGCCCGAACAGCGCTACCTGGAAGACAAGGCGGCGCGGCTCACCGCGCCGGAATGATCAGATGGAAACAAAAATGAGGTTAGCGATTTCAGCCAGTGGTTTCCCGCACATAATGTGGTCATCAGGAATGCCGCGGTCGCGAATGTGCCCGCTGAACGGCGGACATGCCTGTCAATTTTCAGGTCGTTGCACGAGAACAAGTGAATCGTCGGTGTTCAGAGGAGTTGTCATGAACGCGTCGGAGGGGCCCGCGGAGCGGCACCCGATCGGGTACTGGCTCAAGCTGGTCGATCGCCTGATCGATCAGGGCTTCGACGCCGTCCTGGGCAGCGCCGCCGTCACGCCGCGGCACTGGCAGATCCTCAACCTGCTCGAGAACGGCCCGGCCACCTACGCGCAGATCGACGACGAAGCGGCGCTGTATCTCGCGCCGCACATGCCCACCGTCCGCCCTGTGGCCGACGACCTCTGCAACCGCGGCTGGGCCACCCCCGTCGGCCCCGACCGCGTCATGCTCACCGAGACCGGCGCGAAGGCGCTCACCGACATCCAGTCCCGGGTCGCGGCCGACCGTCAGCGGATCACCGAGGGCATCACCGACGACGAGTACCGCGCGGCCGTCGAGGTGCTGGCGCGCATGGCGACCAACCTGGGCTGGCGCGAAGAGCGCGACATGGGGCCGGTCTGACGGCGGTTCAGACCGCGTTCAGACGGCGGGCGCGGCGGGGTCGGCGCCGCCGTAGCGGCGGTCGCGCCGTGCGTACTGCTCGATGGCCGTCCACAGCTGGCGGCGGTCGAAGTCGGGCCACAGGGTGTCCATGAACACCATCTCGGCGTACGCCGACTGCCAGAGCATGAAGTTCGACGTGCGCTGCTCCCCCGACGGCCGGACGAACAGGTCGACGTCGGGGAGGTCGGGGTTGTAGAGGTAGCGGCCGAGGGTCCGCTCGTTCACCTTGTCGGGCCGCAGCCGCCCGGCGGCGACGTCGGCGGCCATCGCGGCGGCGGCGTCGCCGAGCTCGGCCCGGCCGCCGTAGTTGACGCAGAACTGCAGCGTGATGACGTCGTTGTCGCGAGTGCGCCGCTCGGCGTCCTGCAGTTCGCTGATGACGCTCTTCCACAGCCGCGGCCGCCGGCCGGCCCACCGGATGCGCACCCCGAGCGCGTCGAGCTCGGCGCGGCGGCGCCGGATGACCGTGCGGTTGAAGCCCATGAGGAAGCGCACCTCCTCGGGCGAGCGGCGCCAGTTCTCGGTGGAGAACGCGTACACGGACAGGCAGCGCACGCCGATCTCGATGGCCCCGTGGATGACGTCGAGCAGGACCGCCTCGCCGGCCTCGTGGCCCTTGGTGCGCGGCAGCCCGCGGGCGTTCGCCCAGCGGCCGTTGCCGTCCATGACGAGGGCGACGTGGGCCGGCACCAGGTCCGGCGGGACGGGCGGCGGGACGGCTCCGGACGGGTGCGGCGTGGGCGAGGTGTAGGTGCGCTTCACCGCTCCACCAGGCCGAGCGAGCGCAGCCCGCGCTCGAGGTGCCACTGCAGGAAGGCCGCCGTGATGCCGCTGGCCTCGCGCCGGGCCCGCGGCTGGCTGGAGTCGGCGACCGGCCAGTCGCCGGTGAGCAGCGCCGCCAGCAGCGCGATGGTGTCGCCGGCCGGGGCGACGGTGCCGGCCGGCCGGCACGAGCCGCACACCATGCCGCCGGCCTGGACCGAGAACAGCCGGTGCGGTCCCCGGGCGTCGCAGCGGGCGCAGTCCTCGAAGCTGGGCGCGAACCCGGCGATGGACAGCCCGCGCAACAGGAACGCGTCGAGCACCAGCCCGGGGTCGTGGGTGGCGCCGGCCAGCGTGCGCAGCGCGCCGACCAGCAGCAGGTACAGCTGCACGGCCGGCTCGCGCTCCTCGGCCGTGAGCCGTTCCGCGGTCTCGAGCATGGCGGTGCCCGCGGTGTAGCGGCCGTAGTCGTCGGTGATGTTCATGCCGTACGGCGCGATGGTCTCGGCCTGCGTGACGATGTCGAGCGTGCGGCCCGTGGCGAACTGGCAGTCGACGTGCATGAACGGCTCGAGCCGCGCGCCGAACCGGCTGGTGGTGCGCCGCACGCCCTTGCCCACGGTGCGGATGCGGCCGTTGCCCCTGGTGAGCAGCGTGACGATGCGGTCGGCCTCGCCCAGCTTCTGGGTGCGCAGCACGACCCCTTCGTCACGGTAGAGACTCACGCGCCCTCCTGACCAGCACCCACGTCGTCACTGTAGTCCGTGCCGCCGACAGACCGGCGGACACCCGCTGTCGTGTCCGGGCGCTATGCGTAGTACGCGTAGGTCGCGTTGACCTGACTGGTCCAGAAGGCGAGCTTCTGATCCGCCGTCGGCTTCGGCGGCAGGAGCTTCAGCTCGACGGCGAGCCGGTAGAAGCCCGCTCAGCCAGGAACTCGGTCGTCGCGACCACCAGGTCGTTCCATTCGAGTTCGTCCCGGCCCCAGATTATGGGGTCGGGCTGGTGAGCGGGCCGGACACATCCGTCGCACCGTCAGTCCAGCAGCTCGTGCCCCAGCGACACGACGGCGACCACGATGATGAGGCTGCGCAGCACCCAGTCGGGCAGGGCCTTGGCCAGCCGTCCGCCGCTGTAGCCGCCGATGGTGGCGCCGACCGCCATCACCGCGACGGCGAGCCACTCGACGTCGGCGTGGCCGAGGAAGTAGGCGATGGTGAAGCCGGTCGCGGCGGTGACGTTGACCGTCAGCGTCAGCAGGTTCTTGATCCCGTTCGTGCTGTTCAGCGGCCGCCCGCTGAACGCGCTCAGCGCACCGAGCAGCAGGATGCCCTGCGCGGCCGCGAAGTAGCCGCCGTAGATGGAGCAGCCGAGGATCGAGACGCGTAGGCCCCGGCTGCCGAACGGGTTGTCGCCGGCGCGCGAGGCCGCGCGCGCACGGGCCATGGCCGCGAGCCGGGGCTGCACGATCACCAGCAGCAGCGCGAACCCGATGAGGATCGGCACGATGACGTCGAGGGCGCCGGAGCTGGTGGTGAGCAGCAGGACGGAGCCGATGACGCCGCCGATGACGGAGATGTAGCGCAGCGCGCGGATGTGCCGGCGGTCCTCGCGCAGCTCCTTGCGGTAGGCGAGGGTGCCGCCGAGCGCGGACGTCACCATGGCGATGGTGTTGGTGGTGACGGCCGCGGCGGGGTCGAGGCCGAGGGCGAGCAGGACGGGCAGGGTGACGAGGGAACCGGAGCCGACGGCGCCGTTGATCGACCCCGCCGCCAGGGCAGCGAGCAGCAGCAGGCAGAGCTCTATTGCGGACATGACTCTCTTTCAGCCGGCGCTCCGGCTACTGACCGGTGAACTCCAGCAGGTCCCTGGAGTGGTCGATGTGGTTCAGCATGAGGTCGCCGGCGAGGTCGGCCTCGTGGGCGGCGACGGCGTCGAGGATGGCCCGGTGCTCCGCCCACGAGGACGGCGCCCGGTTGGCGATGATGGTGGAGAGGTACCAGCCGGCCCGCCGCTCGAGGTCGGCGAGCAGCGCCAGCGAGACGCGGTTGGCGCCGATCTCGGTGATGGCCCGGTGGAACGCGCGGTTCAGCTCGAGCAGCCGCCGCGGGTCGTCGCCCCGGCTCGACGCCTCGAGCCCTTCCGCGTAGATGGCCTCCAGCCGCCGCACACCGTCGTCGTCGACGTTCTGGGCGGCCAGCCGGCAGCTGTCGGACTCGAGGAGGGCCCGGACGTGGAACACCTCGCGCGCCTCGCGGGCGGTCGGCTCGTGCACGAACGCGCCGCGTCCGGCCCGCAGGTCGACGAACCCGGCGACGGACAGCGACTGCAGCGCCTCGCGCACCGGTTGCCGGCTGACGCCCAGCAGCTCGGCGATGGACTCCTCGGCCAGGTGCTCGCCGGGCGCCAGCTTGCCGAAGACGATCAGCTCCTCGACGGCCTGGCGCACCTGCTCGCGCAGGCTGGCCCGGCGCATGACCGGGACGTCGCCGCGGGACAGCTGCCCGGCGACGCCGGGTCGCACGTCGAGGGAGTCGGAGGCGGCCATGGCTCAGAGTCCGGCAACGAGCTTGCCGAGGTCGGTGCGCGCGGTGCCGGGCAGCCACTGCGCCTCGAGGCGGACGCCCTGCTCGGACAGCTCGCGCCAGATGGCGATCTCGTCGTCGGTGGCGTGCACCTCTTTGGTCAGCCGCTGCCGGCCCGGCCCGGTGTGCACGTTGCCGACGTTGACCTCGGTCATCTTCAGGCCGGCGTCGCGCAGCGCCTTCAGCTCCGTGGGCCCCTTGACGACGATGATCGTCTTCACGTCGGACGTGGACTGCTCGACGATGCGCGCGGAGTCGGCGATCGTCAGGATGTCGGCGCGAACCCCGGCCGGCACCGCGAGGAGCATCAGGTTCTTCTGCGTCGGGTTGGCCGCCGTGGCGTCGTCGGCCACCAGGATCTGCTGGATTCCCAGCGCCTGCGTCCATCCCATGACGACCTGGCCGTGGATCAGCCGGTCGTCGACGCGGATCAGAGCGATGTCCATCTCGTTCCTCTCTAGGGCCTTTCCCATTGTCCATGCAGGATGGAGTGGATGATCGCCGCCTCGTCGTCGACGACGATCAGGTCGGCCCGCAGCCCCACGGCCACGGCGCCGCGGTCGGTGAGCCCCAGCGACCTCGCCGGGTGCCGCCCGGCCGTGTCGAGCGCCAGCGGCAGCGGCACGCCGGCCGCGAGCAGCACCCGGACGCCGTCGATCAGCGTCGACGTGCTGCCGGCGATGCCGCCGGTGTGCGTGAAGGCGCGGCCGCCGGTCATCCGCACCGGCGTGCCGTCCCAGCGGTGGTGGTCGCCGTCGGGCAGGCCGGACACGTCGGTGCCGTCGCTGACCAGCATCAGCCGGTCGCGCACCCCGGGCAGCGCGGCGAGCGCGCCGAGCAGTTCCGGCGCGACGTGCAGGCCGTCGGCGACGACCTCCAGGTGGACGGGCTCGGCGGCGAGCAGTGCCGGCACCGGGCCGGGGCTGCGGTGGTGGATCGGCGGCATGGCGTTGAACAGGTGGGTGGCCCGCCGGGCGCCCCACTCGACGGCCGCGCGGGCCTGCTCGAACGTGGCGGCGGTGTGGCCGACGGAGACCCGCACGCCGGCCGCCGCGAGGGTGCGGACGGCGGCCTCGGCGTGCGGGAGCTCCGGCGCGACGGTGACGACCCGCAGCGCGCCGCCGGCCGCGTCGAGCAACGCGGCGACGCGCTCCGGCGACGGCTCGACCAGGTGCTCCTGCTGGTGCACGCCGCGGAAGTCCGGGCTGAGGAACGGCCCTTCCAGGTGGACGCCGAGCAGGTCGGCGCCGCCGGGGCCGGCCGGCCCGGTCAGCGCGGCCAGCCCGCGCACCGACTGCAGGACGCGGTCGAACGGCACCGACGCGGTGGTGGCGACGAACGACGTGACGCCGGCCGCGCGCAACCGCCGTCCGATCGCCGCTACCGAGTCCGCGTCGGCGCTCATCACGTTGTGCCCCAGGCCGCCGTGCACGTGGGTGTCGACGAGGCCCGGCGCGACGATCAGCCCGTCGACGTCGATCCGCTCGACACCCGGCGCGGCGTCGTCGGACGGCCCGGCCGCGGCGACGAGCCCGGCCCGGACGTGGACGGCGCCCGCCTCCAGCCGGCCGTCAGGCAGCAGCACCCGCCCGCCGGTCAGCACGTACTCGTCGGTCCCGGGCACGGCTCAGGCCGCCAGGATGCCGAAGTAACCGAACACCAGGCCCGCGACCAGCGTGCCGAGCAGCACCCAGACCGGCGACACCCGGCGCCTGATCAGCGCGTACACGATCAGCGTCGCGATCAGCGGCAGCAGCGCCGGCAGCACGAGGTCGAGCTGGTCCTGCAGTGCGATGGTCTGCTCGCCACTGGTGTACGACCACGGCGTGGTGACCTTGAGCATCGTCGCCACCAGCGCGCCGGTGACCGCGAGGCCGACGATCGTCGCGCCCTGCTTGATCTGGTCGATCTGCGCCGGCGACAGCTTCTCGAAGAACTGCATGCCGGTGCGGTAGCCGGTGGCGGTGCCGCCGACGCGCATGAGCACCTGGATGGCCAGCAGCGCCAGGAAGAAGATGATCGGCCCGGCGATGTTGCCGTCGATGGCCAGCCCGGCGCAGACCGCGGCCAGGATCGGCCGGATGGTGCCGAAGATCAGCGAGTCGCCGATGCCGGCCAGCGGCGCCATGAGCCCGACCTTGACGGAGTTGATCGCCTCGTCGTTCAGGTCAGTGGCGCCCTTGGCGCGCTGCCGCTCCATGGAGGCGGTGACGCCGGCGATCGGGCCGACCACCCACGGGTTGGTGTTGAAGTAGACCATGTGCCGCTGGTAGGCGGCGGCGCGGTCGACGGGGTCGGGGTAGAGGCGGTCCAGCGTCGGGCGCATCATCCACCAGAACCCGAGGTTCTGGAACCGCTCGTAGTTGAAGCCGCCCTGCAGCAGCAGGCCGCGCACCGTCAGACGGCGGATCTCGCCGCGCTCGTCGTCCAGTTGCTCCGGCGCCTCGGTGGCGATGGTGGCGTTCTCGGTCATGTCTCCTCCGCTCAGATCAGCGCCGACGACTGCGGGCTGGACGGCGACTGCGGCGTCTGCGGCGTGCGGTTCCGCAGGATCGTGACGACCAGCGCGGTCGCGATGATGGCGACGCCGATCACCGTGAAGTCGGTGAACGCGGCGACGGCGAACCCGGCGAAGAAGACCGGGAACAGCGCCTTGTTGTAGAGCACCGACAGCAGGATCCCGAAGCCGACGGCGGGCAGCAGCGCCGCGGACGTGTTCAGCGCGTTCTGGACGTCGTCGCTGAGCGCGTTGAGCACGCCCTCCAGCGCGTTGGCGCCGAACTGCAGCACCAGGAAGGTCGGCACGAAGTAGGCGAGGAAGTGGATCGCGTTGCCGATCCAGATGATGCCCAAGATCGTGCGTCCTCGTGCTTGTGCCGCTGCCGCGTCGGCGCGGTGCACCAGGAACGAGCAGACGGTCTTGGCGAACAGCTCGCAGAACGTGCCGAGCACCGCCGCCGGAACCGCGGCCACGAGCGCCGTCTCAGCACCCTGACCGGCGGAGATGGCCAGCGCCGTGCCGACGGCCGCGCCGATGGCGACGTTGGGCGGCGCGGTGCCGCCGAAGGTCGCGGCGCCGATGAAGATCAGCTCCAGGGTGCCGCCGACGATCAGCCCGGTCTCGAGGTCGCCGGCGATGAGGCCGACGATCGGGCCGAGGATGATCGGCCGCTCCAGCTGCGGGTCGCCGAGGATCCGGCGCGCCAGGTAGGCCAGCGCGACCACCAGAGCGATGAGGAACGCCTGCCAGAGTGTCACGACACTCCTCCTTCCGGCCGGACGAGGGCGCCGGCGTCGCGGATTCCGTCCTGTCCCGCCGTGACGGCGCGGGCGGCCAGCTCCGGCGCCGACGCGGTGCCCGCGGCCAGCGCCAGATCGATGAGCATGGGCAGGTTGACGCCGGTGACGGCGTCGGCCCGGCCGGCCGCCGCCTCGGCGAGCGCGACCCGCGCGGGCGAGCCGCCGAGGACGTCGGCCAGGATCAGCACCTCCCCGGGCTCGCCGGCGGGGTTCGCCCGCTCGATCACCGCGGCCACGCGTGCGGTGAGGTCCTCGACCCCGGTGCCCACCGGGAAGTCGACGGGATGCACGTGCTCAGTCGAGCCGACGATCATCTGCGCCGTCTCGACCAACGACGTAGCGAACGAACCGTGGCCCGTCACGACGATTGTTGTCATCCATACTGCATACAGTATGGAGTGAGGCCGCTGCAACCCGAGATGGGGCGAGCGGCGCCCCGTCCGCGACCGCACCGCACGAGGGGCGGCCGCAGGCCGAATCCATCGGAATCGATTGTGCGACCACCCCTCACCAGGCAGGATGACACTCGTGACTGCCACGCGTTGGCGGGGGCTGGTAACGCTCGTCGTAGTCGCGTTCACCACGTTCCTCGTCGCCGGCCCAGCGGTGGCCGAGCCGCCCTTCAACGTCCCGGGTGCCATCACGGACCGGGCCGGAGCGCTGTCGGGCGACGACGAGCAGCGCGTCCAGGCGGCGTTCGACCGCCTCACCGACGACGCCGGGCTGCAGATGTTCGTCGTCTACGTCGAGAGCTTCGACGGCCTGGACGGCCAGACGTGGGCGAACGACACCGCCACGGCGTCCGGGCTGGGCACCGACGACATCCTGCTCGCGGTCGCGCTCGAGGACCGCTCGTTCGGCATCTCCGTCACCGACGAGCTGGACCTCACCGACGACCAGCTGGCCGAGGTGCGGCAGGACGACATCCGCCCGGCGCTCAGTGACGAGGACTGGGCCGGTGCGGCCATCGCCGGCGCCGACGGGTACCGCGAGGCCGCCACCGGCTCCGGCGGCGGCTCGGCCACGCCGTGGGTGGTCGGCGGCGTGGTGGTGGTCGGCGCGGGCGCCGCGGGCTGGTGGGCGCTGCGCCGCCGCCGTCGCGACCAGGCCGGCGCGCCGGTCGGCCCGGACGGGCAGCCCGTGGACGAGTTGGCCGGGCTGTCGGCGGACGAGCTGGACAAGCGCGCCAGCGCGGCACTGGTCGACATCGACGACGCGCTGAAGACGTCGGAGCAGGAGCTGGGGTTCGCCCAGGCGCAGTTCGGCCTCCAGGCCACCACCGAGTTCAGCGAGCTGCTGGCCACGGCGAAGACGCGGGTCGCCGACGCGTTCACGCTGCGGCAGCGGCTGGACGACAGCGAGCCGGAGACCGATCAGCAGCGGCGGGCGATGACGACCCAGATCATCGTGACCTGCCGCGAGGTCAGCGACGCGCTCGACGCCCAGGTCGAGGCGTTCGACCAGCTCCGCGACCTGCAGGCGCGGGCGCCGGAGGTGCTGGCCGAGACCGCGCAGCGCGCCACCGAGGTCGAGCAGCGGCTGCCCGCCGCCCGGGCCCAGCTCGAGCAGCTGGCGCTCGGCTACCAGCCGGCCGCTCTGGCGTCGGTGAGCGGCAACCCGGACCAGGCGGCCCGGCTGCTGACGGCGGCGCACGAGGCCGTCGCGGCGGGTCAGGAGTCGCTGCGGACGGACGACCGCGCAGCCGCCGTCGCCCAGGCCAGGGCCGCTGAGGACGCCGTCGGACAGGCCGCCACGCTGCTCGACGCGGTCGCGAGCGCCAAGGACGAGCTGGAGACCGCCGGCGAGCGCATCGGCAAGGCGATCGAGTCGGTGTCGCTGGACATCGCCGACGCCGCGCGGCTGGCGCCGTCCGACCCGGCGATCACGACCGCCAGCGCGACCGCTCAGCAGGCCGTCGCCGCCGGACGCGCCGCCGGGCAGGGCGACCCGCTGGCCGCGCTGCGGCAGCTGGCCGAGGCCGAGACGGCGCTGGACGATCTGCTCGACCCCGTACGGGCGGCGGCCGAGGAGGCCGAGCGCGCCCGCACCGCCCTCGCCGAGACCGTGGGACGGGTGACGTCGCAGGTCAAGGCCGTCAACGACTTCATCGAGACGCGGCGTGGCGCGGTCGGCACCGAGGCGCGGACCCGGCTGTCCGAGGCGGCCCGCCACCTCGCGCAGGGCCAGTCGCTCGCGACGTCGGACCCGGCGGCCGCGCTCAACGCCGTCAACCGCGCGGATCAATTGTCGCGGCAGGCGCAGCAGCTGGCCGAGCAGGACGTCGGCCAGTGGCAGCGGCAGCAGAACCCGGGGCGCGGCGGCGGCGACCTCACGTCGATGATCCTCGGCGGCATCCTGATCAACTCGATGGGCCGTGGCGGCGGGATGTTCGGCGGCGGCTCCTCCGGCGGCTTCGGCGGCGGCTCCTCCGGCGGCTTCGGCGGCGGGCGTCCTTCCGGCGGCGGCCGCCGTTCGCCGGGCAGCTTCGGAGGGGGCGGCACCCGCGGCCGCCGGGGAGGCGGTGGGCGGTTCTGACCCTGCGCACTGCCTTTCATCCGATCGCGGCTCCACGGGGGGCCAGGAACGAAGGACGACATCATGGCTGAGAAGCAATCCATTCTCGGGCGCATCTCCCAGCTGGCGAAGGCCAACATCAACTCGCTGCTGGACCGCGCCGAGGACCCCGAGGTCATGCTCGACCAGATGGTCCGCGACTACACCGACAACATCGCCGAGGCCGAGCAGGCCGTCGCGCAGACCATCGGCAACCTGCGGCTGGCGGAGCAGGACCACGCCGAGGACGTCCGCGCCGCCGCCGAGTGGGGCAACAAGGCGCTGGCCGCGTCGCAGCGCGCCGACCAGCTGCGCGCGAGTGGCGACACCGCCGACGCGGACAAGTTCGACAACCTCGCCAAGGTCGCCATCGGCAAGCAGATGGGGTTCGAGTCCGAGGCGAAGACGGCCGAGCCGATGATCGCGTCGCAGCGCGAGGTGGCCGAGAAGCTCAAGGCCGGCCTGGTGGGCATGAAGGACAAGCTCAGCGACCTGAAGAACAAGCGCGACGAGCTGGTCGCGCGGGCCAAGAGCGCCCAGGCGCAGGCCCAGGTGCAGGACGCGGTGCGCTCCATCGACATCTTCGACCCCACCAGCGAGGTCTCCCGGTTCGAGGAGAAGGTGCGGCGGCAGGAGGCGCAGGTCGCCGGCGCCGCCGAGGTCGCCGCGTCGTCCATCGACCAGCAGTTCGAGGAGCTCGAGGACAGCGCGACGTCGGTGGAGGTCGAGGCCCGGCTGGCCGACCTCAAGCGCGGTGCGCCCGCCATCGGCAGCTGACGCTTCCAGGGGACTGTCACTTCGAGGTGCCCGACGCACTTCGAAGTGCCGTCTTCCGCCCCGGCCCGCGGCGTTCGACGATGACGGGGTGACCACCGCGTACGCCGACCTCCGCCCCGACGTCGACCGGATCCTCGCCGGCATCGTCTACGCCACCATGACCACGGTCGACCAGCGGCACCGGCCGCGCTCGCGGGTCCTCATCCCCGTCTGGGAGGTGGCCGGCGGCGCGCCGCTGGGCTGGCTGGCCACTTTCCCGACGCCGGTGAAGGTGGCGCACCTGGCCGCGAACCCGCACGCGACGTTCTCGTACTGGAGCGCCGCCCAGGACACCGTCGCCTTCGACACCACCGCCGCCTGGGTGGACGACCCGGAGACGAAGCGGCGGGTGTGGCGGCTCTACGAACAGGGCAGCCCCCGCGGCGTCGGCTACCCGCCGGGCCGGTTCTGGGCGGCAGCGGAGCACGAGTCGTTCGGCGTGCTGCGCCTGGAGCCGTATCGCGTGCAGGTGCTGCTCGGCCGCGACCTCGCCGCCGGTCGGCCGTCGCGCATCTGGACGGCGCCGGCCCGCGCTTGATGCTCTGTCGCCGTTCGCCGGCGTGCTCTAGTTCGCCGCTTTGCGGCAGTTGGCCGTCCCCCTGCTGCCCATTCTCTTAGCCGCGCACGCGCGCCTCAAGTCCGCGCCGTTGTGGTCGGTGTTCACTGTTGTCGGGGGCTTGGACTTGACCCGCGCGCACGCGGCCTAAGAGCGGGCAGCTATCAGGGGGACGGGGGAAGTGCGGGCACAGCCCGCCCAGTGCGCCGTTCGCCAGCCGTCCGGCGCACCGTTGGCCGGTTCGCGCCGACGCCGGCAGCCCCGGCGGCGGGTTTGCCCGACTTCGATAGCGGGTGTTGCGTTATGGGCCCTGTTGCGGGCCGATCGCGTGGGTTCTGGCTATCGAAGTCGGTCCCGCGGCGGCTCATCAACTCGTTGGCGGGTGCGGGCCACGGTGGACCAGGCGACGGCCGCCGACGTCGGGGTGTGCCCAGTCCTTCCCCGTCCCCCTGATAGGTGCCCGTTCTTAGGCCGCGTGCGTGCGGGTCAAGCGGTCGTCGTCGCGCGAAGCGCCGAATAGTCCGCTTGAGGCGCGCGTGCGCGGCTAAGAGAATGGGCATCAGGGGGACGGCCAACTGCCGCATAGCGGCCCACTGCCGCCACTCCCCGGCGCACTGGAGCTCACGAACCCGCCACCACCTGCTCGACCGCAGCGGCGGCGACGGAGGCGAGCGACGACGGCGCGCCGGCGCGGACGCGGACCCGCAGCGCGGCCGGCTGGATCGGCGGCAGCCCGGCCAGCGGCGCCAGTCCCTCCGGCCGCCCACCCACCCCCGCCAGCACCGCCACCCCGAGGCCGGCCCGGGCGGCCGCCAGGATGCCCGCGAGGTACGCCGCCTCGCAGGCGATCGCCGGCTCCCGCCCGGCCGCGCCGAGCGCCTCGACCGCCCGCCGCCGCAGGGCGCAGGGCTCGTCGAACACGACCAGGGGCAGCGGTTCGCCGGGCGGCGGCAGCCGGAAGCCGGGCGCGGCGTACCAGCGCAGCGGCAGCCGTCCGGCGAACGTGCCGCGGTCGGCGCTGAGCACGACCGCCACGTCGACGCTGCCGTTGTCGACGGCTTGGGCGAGCCGGCCGCTGCGGTCCAGCCGGAACCGGACCTGCCGCCGCGGGAACGCCGCCCGCAGCGCCGTCGCGATCTCGGGCAGCAGCTGGTCGGCGGCGTGCTCGGAGGAGCCGACGACGAGGACGCCGTCGGAGGACTCGACGCCGAGCCGGCGCAGGGCCTCGTCGTGCGCGGTGAGGATGCGCCGGGCCTCGGCCAGCAGCGCCTCGCCCGCGGGCGTGAACCGGCCGCGCCGCCCGTCGCGGACGACGAGTGGCCGGTCGAGCACCTTCTCCAGCTTGCGTAGGTGCTGGCTGACGGCGCTCTGGGTGATGTGCAGCGCGGCGGCGGCGCGGTGGAATCCGCCGCACTCGGCGACGGCGACGAGGCTGCGCAGCGGCACGATGTCGAGGACCGCGCTCATGGACCGATCAGCGTTCGCGATCGATCACGATCAGTATTCGATGTTGGACAGATCGGGGCCGATCCCCTCAGAATCGTTCGCATGGCCCCACTCCAGGACACCGCCACCGGCGAGCGGCTCGCTCGCACGGCGCTGCGGCACGTCCTGGAGCCGGCCCGCATCCTGACGGTCCGGCGCAGCGTCGACCTGCTGCGCACGGCCAGCGCGCTCTGTCGCTGAGCTCCCACTCCGGCACCACCTCGCTCGCCTGACGGCGGGCGGCCGTCTGCCGCCATGCCGTAAAGCCTAGTAAATCCATCGGCTTTAAGTATTTCAACGGAGCGTCCATCGATGAGAACCCGCACGCTGACCACCGTCCTCGCCGCCCTGCTCCTGCTGGCCGGCTGCGCGGGCGACACCTCGCCCACCAGCCAGGGCGCGACCGGCCAGAACGCCGCCGGCGGCAGCCTCACCTGGGGCTGGCACCTCCCGTCGACCTGGGACCCGGTGACGTCCACCGTCGGCCAGGACGTGCACGTGCTGTCGCTCGCCTACGCGGCGCTGACCAAGCAGGACGTCGACGGCAACGCGGTGCCCGCGCTGGCGGAGAGCTGGACGTACAACGAGGCCGGCGACGAGGTCACCTTCACCCTGCGCGAAGGGCTGACGTTCACCGACGGCACCCCGCTCGACGCGGAGGCGGTCAAGGCGAGCCTGCTGCGCGGCCGCGACGCCCCGGACTCGACGATCGGCGCCCAGCTCGGCGTCGTCACCGACATCAGGGTCGACAGCCCCACCGAGGTGACGCTGCTGCTCAACCAGCCCGACTACCAGATCCCGCTGCTGCTCTCGGGCAAGACCGGGATGATCGTCAGCCCGACCGCGGTCGAGAACGACGTCGACGGCCTCGCCACGCGGCCCGTCGGCGCCGGGCCGTTCACGCTGGACGAGTACGTCCCGGCCTCGCACGCCACGCTGCACAAGAACGAGGACTACTGGGACGCCGACGCCATCCTGGTCGACGACTTCGAGCTGCGGGTGCCGCCGGATCCGACCGTCGCCGTCGCGGGCATCCAGTCCGGCCAGTTCGACGTCGCCGTCATCCCGCCGGCGCAGCTCGAGGCGGCCCGGGCGGCCGGGCTCGAGGTCGACGTCATCGACGTGTTCACCGTGCGGGTGCTGGACGTCAACAACACCGTCGAGCCGTTCGACGACCCGCGCGTCACGCAGGCGATCAGCCACGCGATCAACCGCCAGGAGCTGGTCGACGTCGCGTTCTTCGGCGAGGGCGACCCGAACTGGCAGCCGTTCCCGCGCGACTACCTTGCCTGGAACGAGGAGCTGGACCAGCTGTACCCGTTCGACCAGGACCGCGCCCGCGAGCTGCTGGCCGAGGCCGGCTACGCCGACGGTGTCGCCGTCACGCTCACCACCAGCGCCGAGAACGACCCGCTGGCCGAGCTGCTGCAGCAGCAGCTCCAGGCGGTCGGCAT
Source organism: Jiangella sp. DSM 45060 (assembly GCF_900105175.1). Classification (NCBI taxonomy): domain Bacteria; kingdom Bacillati; phylum Actinomycetota; class Actinomycetes; order Jiangellales; family Jiangellaceae; genus Jiangella; species Jiangella sp. DSM 45060. The sequence continues at coordinate 4,364,400 of NZ_LT629771.1, forward strand.
CGACGTGACGCTGGAGGTCGCGACGCCCGGCGCGAACAACTACGTGACCCGGCAGTACCCGTTCGTCGTGGACAGCTTCTCCGGCCGCGAGTCGCCGCTGCAGTCGCTGGAGGTGCTGTTCGGGCCGGAGGGGCTGATGAACCTGGGCCGCAACGCGCCGCCGGAGATCCAGGCCGCCATCGACGTCGCCCGCTCCACCCCGCTGGACGACCCCGGCTACGAGCAGGCCGTCCAGGACGCCGTCGCCGCCGCCGTCACCACCATGCCGAACACGTTCCTGTTCACCTGGCCGCGGATCTTCGCCCGCGACCCGTCCGTGCACGGCCTCGAGCACTACATCGGCACCCAGCGGTTCGAGGGCGTCACGGTGGGGCGGTGACGGTGTGCGCGCACTCCACACGGTGGGCAGGGCGGCGCTGATCGCGGTCCCCGTCCTGCTGATCTCGACCTTCATCACGTTCGGTCTGGGCGCGCTGAGCGACCAGAACCCGGCCGCGGCCGCCATGGGCGAGACGGCGACGCAGGCCGACATCGACCGCCTCAACCACGAGTTCGGGCTGGACCGGCCGTTCCTGGAGCGGTACGTGACGTGGATCGGCGACGCGCTCACCGGAGACCTCGGCCGGTCCTGGTTCACCCACATCCCGGTGGCCGAGAGCATCGGGCAGCGGCTGCCGGTCAGCCTGTCGATCGCGGCGCTGGCGCTGCTGCTGGCAGTCGTGCTGGGCGCGGCGGCCGGCATCGGGGCGGCGCTGACGGCAGGCAGCTGGTTCGACCGGGCGGTGACGGCGGTCTGCGCGGCGCTGTCGACGATCCCGGCGTTCGTGGCCGGCATCGGGCTCATCGTCGTGTTCGCGGTGCTGCTGCCGGTCCTCCCCGCCGGCGGGTACGTGCCGCCGTCGCAGGGCGTGGGGCCGTGGCTGACGTACCTGCTGCTGCCCGCGGTCGCGCTCAGCCTGGACAGCGCCGCCGACCTCGCCCGCCAGCTGCGCACCGGCCTGGTCACGACGCTGCGGGAGAACTACGTCACCGGCGCGGTCGTCCGCGGCCTCGGCCCGCGCCGGGTGGTGTTCGGGCACGCGCTGCGCAACGGCGCCGGCCCGGCGGTCGCGGTGCTCGGGCTGCACGTGCCGCGGCTGATCGGCGGCGCCGTCATCACCGAGACGGTGTTCGCGATGCCGGGTCTCGGGCAGCTGGCGACGACCGGCGCGTTGCAGGGCGACGTGCCGGTCGTGCAGGGGACGCTGCTGGTGGCGATCGCGCTGGTGCTGGTCTCCAGCGTGCTGGTCAACGTGGCGCTGGCGCGGCTGCGGCCGGCATCGGGGCGGACGGCATGAGTGCGCTGCGACTGGCCGTCCGGCAGCGTGCGGCGAAGATCGCGCTGGCGGTGCTCGGCGTCGTCGTGCTGCTGATGGTCGCGGGGTCGTGGCTGGCGCCGTACGACCCGCTGCACCAGGACACGTCGGCGATCCTGGCCGGCCCGAGCGCGGAGCACTGGCTGGGCACCGACTACGTGGGCCGCGACGTGCTCAGCCGGCTGCTGGCCGGGTCGCGGCTGTCGGTGATCGCCGCCGCGGAGGCGGTCGGGCTGGGGCTGCTGCTCGGTGTGCTGCCCGGGCTGGCGTCGGTGTACCTCGGGCGGGTCTTCGAGTGGCTGTCGCTGCGGGTGATGGACGGGCTGATGGCGCTGCCGTTCATCATCTTCGCGATCGCCGTGGCGGCGCTGCTCGGCAACGGACTGCACCAGGCCATGTTCGCCGTCGGAGTGCTGATGGCGCCGTCGTTCTACCGGGTCACCCGCGCCGCGGCGATCGGGCTGCGCCAGGCGCAGTACGTCGAGGCGGCGACGCTGTTCGGCGCGACCCGCTGGCGGATCGTCCGCACCCACGTCTGGCAGAAGGTGCTGCCGACGGTCGTGGTGACGACGGCGACGGCGATGGCCGGCGCGCTGCTGGTGGTGTCGTCGCTGACGTTCCTCGGCATCGGCGTGCAGCCGCCGGCGCCGACGTGGGGCGGGATGCTGGCCAGCGACCTCGGCTACCTCAGCCAGCGCCCGTTCGGCCCGGTCGCGCCGGCGCTGCTGATCATCGTCACCGTCGCCGCGCTCAACGCGCTGGCCGACGCCATCACCGTCGACCCCGCCACCACCCAGGAGGCCCCGGATGCTCTTCGTCGATGACCTGCACCTGAGCACCACCGGCGGCACCGAGCTGGTGCACGGCGTGAGCTTCGCCCTCGCGCCTGGCGAGGCGATCGGCCTGGTCGGGGAGTCCGGCAGCGGCAAGACGCTGACCTGCCGGGCGATCCTGGGTGTCCCGCCGCCGGGCGTCACCGTCAGCGGCGGCACGATCCGGCTGGCCGGCGACGACGTCGCCCACTACACGCGGCGGCAGTGGGACCGCGCTCGCGGGCCGCGGATCGCCGCCGTCTTCCAGGACCCGGCGTCGTACCTGAACCCGTCGCTGACGGTGGGCCGCCAGCTCGGCGAGGTGCTGCGGGTGAAGAACGGCCTGCACCGCCGGGTCGCCAAGGCGCGGGCCGTCGAGCTGCTGGCGTCGATGGGGCTGCACCGGCCCGAGCACGTGCACGACCAGTACCCGTACGAGTTGTCCGGCGGCATGCTGCAGCGCGTCCTCATCGCGATCGCCGTCTCCGGCGACCCGGACCTGCTGATCGCCGACGAGGCGACGACGGCGCTGGACGTCACCGTCCAGGCCGAGGTGCTGAACCTGATCGCGGCGCTGCGGGCCGAACGCCGGCTGTCGCTGCTGCTGGTGTCGCACGACCTCGCCGTCGTGGCGCAGCTGTGCGACCGCGTCGTCGTGCTGCGGGACGGGCGGGTGGTGGAGTCCGGGCCGACCCGCCAGGTGCTCGACGACCCCGCCGACCCGTACACCCGCGCGCTGGTCGCCGACCACCGCGAGTACGGCCTGCACCGGCTGGTGGCCCGATGACCGCGCTGGAGGTGGACGGCGTCGAGGTCCGGCTGGGCCGCCGCGCGACGACGCCCATCCTGCACGGCGTCGACCTCACCGCGCGCTCCGGCGAGATCGTCGGGCTGATCGGCGAGACCGGGTCCGGCAAGACGACGCTGGCCCGGGCGGTGGCCGGGCTGGCGTCGTTGCACGCCGGCGCCGTCCGCGTCGACGGCACGCCGGTGTCCGGGCTGCGCGGCGCCGAGCTGCGGCGGTTCCGCCGCAGTGGGAGCGTCCAGTACGTGTTCCAGGACCCGCTGCGCTCGCTCGACCCGGACGTGACGGTGCTCGACTCCGTCGCCGAAGGACTGGCGATCCGCGGCGACGGCCAGGGCGCGGACCGGCGGGCGCGCGCCGTCACCGCGCTGGAGCAGGTCGGGCTGGACCCCGCGCTCGGCGACCGGCTGCCTGGACGGCTCTCCGGCGGCCAGCGCCAACGCGTCACGATCGCCCGCGCGCTCGCCGTCGGCCCCCGGGTGCTGCTGCTGGATGAGCCGGTCAGCGCGCTGGACGCGGCCAACCGCAACCACGTGCTGCGGCTGCTGGACCGGCTGCGGCGCGAGCGCGAAGTGGCGATCGTGCTGATCACGCACGACCTCGGCTCGCTGGCCGGCATCGCCGACCGGATCGTCGTGCTCTACCACGGCCGTGTCGTCGAGGAGGGCCCGGCCGCGCGGGTGCTGCTCGAGCCCACCCACCCCTACACCCAGCGGCTGATCGCGTCCGTCCCGAGCATCGACGGACCCCGTCCCATCTACGCAAGGAGCACGACATGACACTGGAAGTCCTCGGCATGGTCGGCACCAAGGAGGGCTCGGAGAGCCTCGGCTGGCGCCCCGGCCCGGTCGTCGACGCCGCCTACCTGAGCCGGTTCGCGCAGGCGCACGAGCTGGCCGGCTTCGACCGGGTGCTGATCGGCTACAGCGCGTCCTCGCCGGACGGCTTCGCCATCGCCGCCTCCGTGCTGCACCGGACCGAGCGGCTCAAGGTGCTCATCGCGCACCGGCCCGGGTTCGTGCAGCCGACGCTGGTGGCCCGCAAGCTGGCCACGCTGGACCAGCTGACCGGCGGCGGCCGCGTCGCGATCCACCACATCACGGGCGGCAGCGAACAGGACCAGCAGCGCGACGGCGACTACGTCGAGAAGGACGCACGGTACCGCCGCACCGGCGAGTTCATCGAGGTGCTGCGCCGCACGCTCACGTCGGCCGAGCCGTTCGACCACGAGGGCGAGTTCTACCGCTACACCGGCGCGTTCAGCACGGTGAAGCCCGCGACGCCGGACGGCATCCCGGTGTACTTCGGCGGCCAGTCCGACGCCGCCGTCGAGACCGGTGCCCGGCACACCGACGTCTACATGCTGTTCGGCGAGCCGCTGGCGGCGACGGCCGAGCGGATCGCGCTGATCCGCGCCCGCGCCGCCGAGCTGGGCCGGACGGTCGAGTTCAGCCTGTCGACCCGGCCGATCGTCGCCGACACCGAGGACGCCGCCTGGGCCCGGGCCCGCGAGATCTACGACCAGGCGGTCGAGGTCAAGTCGCGCGCGGGCACGGACGACGGCTGGTGGGGCCCGCGCCGCCGCGGCGGCGAGCGCAATGCCGTCTCGTCGAACCGGCTGCAGGAGCACGCCGCCGTCCAGGACGTGCACGACGAGCGGCTGTGGTTCGGCATCACCAAGCTGTTCGGCCCGACCGGCAACTCGACCGCGCCCGTCGGCACGCCGGCGCAGGTGGCCGAGGCGCTGCTGAAGTACTACGACCTCGGCGTCACGAGGTTCCTCATCCGCGGCTTCGACCCGGTGAACGACGTGCTGCGCTGGGGCGAGGACCTGGTGCCGCTGCTGCGCTCCGGCGCCGCCTCGCGGGCGGGGACGGCGGCCGCATGAGCGTCGACTCCGTCGAGAACGGCAACCGAGTCTGGCACGGGCGGCTCGAGCACGTCCGCGGCGCCGGGCTGTCGTCGGACACCGCGCAGACGTCCGGGATGAAGCGGTTCGAGGCGATCTCCGGCCAGACCGTCGGGTCGTCGAAGCTGTGGATGGGCCGCACCGACGTCGCGCCCGCCACCAACTCCGGCGACCACCACCACGGCGAGGCCGAGACCGCCATCTACGTGAAGGCCGGGCACCCGGTGTTCGTCTTCGCCGACGGCGACCAGGAGATCCGCATCGAGACCGAGCCGGGCGACTTCGTGTTCGTGCCGCCGTACGTGCCGCACCGCGAGGAGAACCCGTCGCCGGACGAGGAGGCGGTCGTGGTGATCGCCCGCAGCACCCAGGAGGGCATCGTGGTCAACCTGCCCAGCCTGTGGGCGACGGACGGGGTCGCGGCCGACGCCGAGTGCGCGCCGGAGGTGGACGCATGAGCGTCGTCGAGACGGCTCCCGGTGTCGTCGCGTTCGACCCGCCCGGCGGGGTGACGGCGCGCGGGACGGTCGTCGTGCTGCCCGGGCGGGGTGAGCACGGCGGCGTGTATGAGCGGTTCGGCCAGCGGCTGGCTGCCGACGGGTACGTGGTGCGGGCACTGGGCGAGGGCCCGGCGACGGCGTCCGCGGCGGGCGTCGCGGTGGCGGCCGTGCTGGCCGTCGCGGGTCTCCCCCGGCCGTACGTGCTGGCCGGCTCGGACACCGGCGCGGTGCTGGCGCTGGCCGTGGCCGGCCCGCTCGGCGCCGACGCGGTCGTGGTGGCCGGCTACCCGGTCGCCGGCGGGTCGGCCACGGCCGGCGGGTCGGCCGAGACCGGGATCGAGGCCCGCACGGCCTGCCCGGTGCACGCCGGCCGGCTGCGCGACGACCCGCGGTTCGTCGCCGCGGCGCTGGCCGGCCCGGTGCCCGACGGCGGGCCGCTCGACGCCGTCGAGGTGCCGGTGCTGGCGCTGCACGGCGCCGCCGACACCGTCAGCCCCTACCGGGCCGCCCGGGCCGCGCTGTCCGCCGTGCCCGGCCTCGTGCTGGTGACGCTGGCCGGCGGCCGGCACGACGCGTTCAACGACCGGTCGCACCGCACCGCCGCGGCGCACGTCGTGCTGTTCCTGGAGGACCTGCGCGCCGGTTCCGCCGTCGCCGCCTCCGAACGCCTGGACTGACTCTCGCATCCGAGGAGGACCCATGTCCGTCAGCGCCGACACCTTCCGCAGCGTCTTCCGCCGGTACGCGACCGGGGTCGTGGTGATCACGGCCTCGGCCGGCGGGCGGCCCGCCGGGCTGACCGCGACGTCGCTGGCGTCGGTCTCGCTCGACCCGCCGCTGCTGTCGTTCGCGGTGTCGGCGACGGCGTCGGCGTGGCCGTCGTTCGCGGCCGCCGGCTCGGTCGTCGTCAACTTCCTCGACGCGGACCAGCACCACATCGCGACGCGGTTCGCCACCAGCGGCATCGACCGCTTCGCCGCCCCGACGGCGTGGTCGCGGCTGGCGTCGGGCGAGCCCGTGCTCGACGACGCGCCGTCGCACCTGCGGGCGCGGGTGACGCACCGCCTGCCGGTGGGCGACCACGTCATCGTCGTGGCCCGGGTGGTCGACGCGGCCGTGACGGCGGCGCCGGCCACCGCCCCGCTGGTCTACCACGCCGGCGCCTACGCGACGGTGGCCCCTGCGGGCGGTCAGCAGCTAGGTGCAGTTGGCGGAGTACCGAATCCACGACCACCCACAATGATCATCCAGGATCGGTGGTGCCGCCACACCCCGGATCCTGGATGATCACGCGCCACGGGACCGGCACCTTGGCAAGGCTGACCAGTCAACGCGCCGAGGATCCGCCGGGCGCCCCCTCGTACGGCTCCTCTGATGTGTCATCGAGAAGATCTGCGATTCGCAAGCAGCCGATCTCGCCCTCGAACTGGAAACCCATCCGTTCGAAGGCAGTCCGTCGCCTCTCGACGTCACCGACTTGGTCAAGACGAAGGCCAATCCGGCCCAGCGTCCGATCGAGCCAGCTGGGCGAAATCACGCACCGCATTCGGACCGTGGTGAAGGCCGCGAGCCTCCTTGGCCACGACCACCATCGACACGAAGGCGGCCTGCTCGTCAACGGAAAGGTCCCGGCCGGGCAACCCACCCGAGAATCTCCCGCTGAGGTAGCCAATAACGGTCCCGTCGTCAGCCAGGATCGCGTACCTCGGCAAGCCCGGATCGGTCCCTCGCTGGACAGCGCGGGCGTATGCCTGGACGAGGCGGCATTCCTTATCAGCATCGAGGTCCATGACGTTCTCAGCCGCAACGCGATTCAGGAGGCCGACAACCGCGTCGACGTATGCGTCTGCTCGAGCCAGAATCGTCATGTCAGCAGGCTTTGACCCAGGAGCACTCGACGTCGTCGGGGAGGTCGGCGGCCGGGATGTCGACGCTGGTCAGGCGGGCCGCGGCGTCCTCGGAGTGGGTGGCCAGCCGCACGGCGATCGCGTCCTCCAGGTCGCTCGGCTTGCCGCTGAGGTAGTCGTTGAGCACGATCGAGAACACCAGCCGCCGCCCGTCGGCGTCGTCGACGTAGCCCGAGAGCGCCGACGCGCCGGTCAGCGAACCGGTCTTCGCGTGCACGTTGCCGGCGGCCGGGGTGTCGCGCATCCGCGAGCGCAGCGTGCCGCCGACCATGCGGTCGGACTCACCGGCGATCGGCAGTGCCTCGTACCACGTATCGAACCAGGGCCGGTCCTGCGCGGCGACCAGCAGGTCGGCCAGCTCGGCGGCCGGGATCAGGTTGCGCCGGGACAACCCGGAGCCGTCGCGGTTCGCGACGGTGGGGGTGTCGACGCCGAAGCCGGCGAGGCGGTCGCGCAGGACGGCGAGCCCGGCGGCCCACGTGCCCTCGCCCGCGACCTCGCGACCCATCGCCTTGATCAGCACCTCGGCGTGGCCGTTGTTGCTGAGCTTGAGGAACGGCACCATCAGCTCGCTCAGCGGCATCGACTCGTGCTCGGCGACGACGGTCGCGCCGGATGGCGTGACGCCGCGGCCGATGCCGCCGGTCACGCGCACGCCCTCGGCCGCCAGCGCCTTGACGAACACGTCGGCGGCGTAGTCGGTGGGCTCGGCGACGCTGGCCCACTCGCTGACGCCGCTGCCGCCCGCCGCGACGGTGCCGGACACGACGATGCGGTCGGTGCCGTGCTCGCGCTCGACGGAGATGTCGTTCTCCGTGCCGGTGGTGGCCTCGTCGACAATGGTGACGGCGTCGGTGTCGGGGGTGACGGAGATGCGGGCCGGGTCGCCGGCGGCAGCACCCGGGTCGACGGTCACGATGACGGTGCCGGCGTCGTAGTCGGTGTCGGGCGCGACCGTGAGCGCCGAGACCGGCGCCGCGTAGTAGTACGGCTCGTCGTCCCAGGCCCAGTCGTTGCCGAGGCGGACGTCGTCGAACCAGGTGTCGTCGGCCAGCACCCGCCCGGACACCAGGCGGACCCCGCCGGCCGCCAGCTGCTTCGCCAGCCCCGCGTAGTCCGACGCCAGCATCGTCGGGTCGCCGGTGCCGCGCAGGTACACGTCGCCGCGCAGGATCGGGCCGGTCCGCTGCCCGGCCGTCGCGACGGTGGTCGCGAACGTGTGCTCCGGCCCGAGCACGTCCAGCGCGACGGCCGAGGTCAGCAGCTTCTCGTTCGACGCCGGCATCAGCCGCTCGTCGGCGTCGTGCTCGTACAGCGTCTCGCCGGTCGCGGCGTCGCGCACGACCACCGACGCCTGACCGCCGTCCAGCCGCGGATCGTCGAGGATCGCGTCGAGGTCGGCGGTCAGGGCGTCGGGTGGAGCCGCCTCCGGCTCCGCCGCCAGTAGGTGTGAGGCGACGTTCCCCGTCATGACCAGCGCGGTGGCGCCGGCCGTGACGGCCAGAGTGCGGGTCCAGGTGGCCATCGTGTGCTCCTTGGTCGGGAGCGACACGATGGTCTATACCAATGCGTTAGTCAAGATCCAGTGCGGGCGACGGATCGGTTGACAGCGCTGACGATGGCCTTGAGCGACGCCGTGACGATATTGGGGTCGATGCCGACGCCCCAGAACACCTCGCCGCCGACCGAGCACTCGAGATACGCGGCCGCCTTCGCGTCGGCGCCGGACGTGAGCGCGTGCTCGGCGTAGTCGAGCACCCGGACGTCGTGGCCGATGCTGCGCAGCGCGTCGGTGAACGCGTCGATCGGGCCGTCGCCGCTGCCGTGCAGCACCTGCCGCTCGCCGTCGACGTACACGCCGACCTGCAGGGCGTCGCGCTCCCCCGCCGCCGACGACGTGTGCACCGAGTTCAGCGCCAGCGGGGTGTCGCGCTCGAGGTATTCGGCGCGGAACACCTCGCCCATGCGCGCCGGCTCGACCTCGCCGCCCTCGCCGTCGGTGAGGCCCTGGACGACGCCGGAGAACTCGATCTGCAGGCGGCGCGGGAGGTCGAGCTGGTGCTCGGTCTTCATGATGTACGCGACGCCGCCCTTGCCGGACTGCGAGTTGACCCGGATGACCGCCTCGTACGTGCGGCCGACGTCCTTCGGGTCGACCGGCAGGTACGGGACCTCCCAGGTGTGGTCCTCGACGGCGACGCCGGCGTCCTTGGCGTCGCGCTCGAGCGCCTCGAAGCCCTTCTTGATGGCGTCCTGGTGGCTGCCGGAGAACGCCGTGTAGACGAGGTCGCCGCCCCACGGGTGCCGCTCGGGCACCGGCAGCTGGTTGCAGTACTCGACGGTGCGGCGGATCTCGTCGATGTCGCCGAAGTCGATCTGCGGGTCGATGCCCTGCGTGAACAGGTTCATGCCGAGCGTGACGAGGTCGACGTTGCCGGTGCGCTCGCCGTTGCCGAACAGGCACCCCTCGACGCGGTCGGCGCCGGCCAGCAGCCCCAGCTCGGCCGCCGCGACCCCGGTCCCGCGGTCGTTGTGCGGGTGCAGCGAGAGGATCATCGACTCGCGGTGCGGCAGGTGGCGGTGCATCCACTCGATGGAGTCGGCGTACACGTTCGGCGTCGCCATCTCGACCGTCGCCGGCAGGTTCACGATCATGCGGCGGTCCGGCGTCGGCTGCAGCACGTCGGCGACGGCGCCGCAGATCTCCGCCGCGTAGTCGAGCTCGGTGCCGGTGTAGGACTCGGGCGAGTACTCCCAGTAGATCTCGGTGTCCGGGGTGATCGCCTCGGCGTACTTCTGCGCCGACCGCGCCCCCGTGGTGGCGATGTCGGTGATGCCGTCGCGGTCGAGCCCGAACACGACGCGGCGCTGCAGGATCGACGTCGAGTTGTACAGGTGGACGATGGCCTGCTTCGCGCCCACGAGCGACTGGAAGGTGCGCTCGATCAGGTGGTCGCGGCACTGCGTCAGCACCTGGATGACGACGCCGTCGGGGATGTGCTCGCCCTCGATCAGCTCGCGGACGAAGTCGAAGTCGGTCTGGCTGGCGGCCGGGAAGCCGACCTCGATCTCCTTGTAGCCCATGCGCACCAGCAGCTGGAACATGCGCATCTTGCGCTCGGCGTTCATCGGGTCGATGAGCGCCTGGTTGCCGTCGCGCAGGTCGACGGCGCACCACTGGGGTGCGGTGGTGATGCGCTTGGTCGGCCAGGTGCGGTCCGGGAGGTCGACGGCGATCTGCTCGTGGAACGGCCGGTAGCGGTTCGCCGGCATACCGGACGGACGTTGCGCGGGCGGCCAGACGTTGGCACTGCTCATGGCGGGGAGGCTCCTGCTCGGGAAGGTCGTACACAGCGCGACCGGCAGCGCGAACTCACCGCGACAGGGGAGCCGGTCTAGCGGACCCCGTCGCGGCAGCTAAGCAGGAGGCTGAAGCGCCGCACGAGCAAAGACTCTAGCACCTGGATTCGTGTCCGGGCTGGGGTGGGGGATGCCGGCCCCGCCCCACCCCTCCCCACCCGCAAGCACGGAGGCACCTGCGACCACAGCGGCCGTGGGGGCGGGGGATGCCGTCAGGGGTAGGCTCGGGCGTCCGAGCGAGGAACGAGCGAGGCGGGCGGGGACGGTATCCCCCGCCCCCACGGCCCCTCAGAAGCCGAGCCTGCCGAGTTGCTTCGGGTCTCGCTGCCAGTCCTTGGCGACCTTGACGTGCAGGTCGAGGTAGACGGGGGTGCCGAGCAGCCGCTCGATCTGCGTCCGCGCCTTCGTGCCGACCTCGCGCAGCCGCGACCCCTTGCGGCCGATGACGATGGCCTTCTGGCTGTCGCGCTCGACGTAGAGGCTGGCGTGGATGTCGAGCAGCGGCTTGTCCTCGGGGCGGTCCTCGCGCGGGATCATCTCCTCGACCACGACGGCGATGGAGTGCGGCAGCTCGTCGCGGACACCCTCGAGCGCGGCCTCGCGGACCAGCTCGGCGATCAGCGTCTCCTCCGGCTCGTCGGTCAGCTCGCCGTCGGGGTAGAGCGGCGGCCCATCGGGCAGCTGGGCCAGCAGCAGCTCGGTGAGCAGCCCGACGCGGTCGCCGGACGTCGCGGAGACGGGGACGACGTCGGCCCACTCGATGCCGGTCTCGGCGCCCAGCTCGGCGACGGCGGCCAGCTGCTCGGCCAGCCGGCCGGGGCCGACCAGGTCGCTCTTCGTGACGACGGCCAGCTTCGGCGTCCGCTTCAGCGCGGCCAGCTCGGTCGCGATGTACCGGTCGCCGGGGCCGATGGCCTCGTTGGCCGGGACGCACAGCCCGATGACGTCGACCTCGGCCCAGGTAGTGCGCACGAGGTCGTTGAGCCGCTGGCCCAGCAGCGTGCGCGGCCGGTGCAGCCCCGGGGTGTCGACGATGACCAGCTGGCCGTCGGCACGGTGGACGATGCCGCGGATGGCGTGCCGGGTGGTCTGCGGCCGGTTCGAGGTGATCGCGATCTTCTCGCCGACCACCGCGTTGGTCAGGGTCGACTTGCCCGCGTTGGGCCGTCCGACGAAGCAGGCGAAGCCGGAACGGAAGCCCTCGTAGTCACCGATCACGGTGTCGAGTCTCCCACCTTCGACGCCGCCGCGGAGCCGACTTGTACACCCGTACCAGTCTTTTGGTACAGTCGTACAGGAATTCAGATCGACAGGAGGACATCATGGCGTGGCTCTACGTGATCGTCGGCGGGCTGTTCGAGACGGCCTTCGCGATCTCGCTCAAGGAGTCGAACGGGTTCACCCGGCTCTGGCCGACGGTGAGCTTCGCCGTCACGGTCGCGATCAGCATGGGCCTGCTCGGCCTCGGCCTGCGCGAACTGCCGGTCGGCACGGCGTACGCGGTCTGGGTCGGCATCGGCGCGGTCGGCACCGCCATCGTCGGCATGCTGTTCTTCGACGACCCGGCGACGTTCCTGCGCCTCTCGGCGATCGGCCTCATCGTGGCCGGCGTCGTCCTGTTGAACCTGTCCGGCGGGTCGGGGCACTGATGGCCACCGCGAAGGGCGAGCAACGGCGCACCGCGCTGGTCCGCGCCGCCGCCGACCTGCTGCAGGGCGGCGGGCTGGAGGCGGTCAGCCACCGCGCGGTGGCGGGCCGGGCGGGGCTGCCCCTGGGCGCCACGACGTACTACTTCGCCGACCTGACGGAGCTGCGCCGGGCCGCGGTCGACGCCCTGGCCGAGGACGACGTCGCGCGCATGGCCGCCGCCGTCGAGGCGCTGCCCACCCGGCGACGCGGCGCGGCCGTGGCGGCCCGGCTGATCGCCACTTTGCTGACGCCGGACGAGTACGGCGCGCTGGTCGCCTGGTACGAGCGGTACGTGCTGGCCGCCCGCGAGCCGCTGTTCGCGGCGGCCGCCCGGCGCAGCAACGCGGCGGCGCTCGAGAGCGTCGCGGCCGTGCTGGAGCGGTCCGAGCTGACGGCGGGCGTGGCACCACAGGTGGTGCTCGCGGTGGTCGACGGCGCGGTGCTCGGAGCGCTGGCCGACGGCGCGGACCTGGAGGGGGCGCGCGTCGCGGCCGCCGACGCCCTCACCGTCGTGCTCGACCTCGCCTGACGGCACCGCCGCCCGACCCCGCGCCGCACACACCCACGGCCTTGGCACGCCGGCGATCACCGACGCCGGGCGGTTTGCCCCGATTTGTGGTGCACGCCAACGTGCCAAGGGAGCGCGCCAGCGTGCCAAGGGTGCGCGCCAGCGTGCCAAGGGAGGGCCGACTGGCGGGCAAACGAAACGCCGGCCGGGGCGAACCCCGGCCGGCGTCGGTGTGGACGGACTCAGCGGCCGCCGCGGCGGCGCAGCGCCTCGTCGATCTCGGGGTCGCCGAGCTGGCTCAGCCAGGTCAGCAGTTCCGGGTAGGTCGACGGGTTGGCGGCGACGTACTTGCGCAGACCGGGTTCCTGGGCCGCGATGTCGGCCAGCGTCTGCAGCGGCGTGTTCGGGTCGAGCGCCGTGCGGGCGTCGAACCCGGGGGTGTCGCTGACGGCCGGCTGGTCGACCCGGGTGGCCGGCTCGACCCGCGGCTGGTCGACCCGGGTGGCGGTGTCGTCGGCGGCGGACTGGCCGACCGCGAGGCCGCTGATCGGGCCCGGCTTGGCCTCGCTGAGCAGGCCCTCTCCGGCGGCCGCCGGCTTCGCGTCGTCGGCGGGGACCTCCGGGCTGGCCGGCACCTCGTCGCCCTTGGCGGCATCGGCCTTGGCGGCGTCGGTCTTCTCGGCGGCCGCGGCCTCGGCCTTGACCTTCGCCTCGTCGGCCTTGGCCTTGGCGTCCTCGGCCTTCGCCTTCGCGTCGTCGGCCTTCGCCTCGGCCTTCACCTTGGCGTCGTCGGCCTTCGCCTCGGCCGGGCGGGCCGCAGCAGCACCGGCGGCGGCCGCGGCCGCTCCGGTCGCGACCCCGGTCGCGGCGCCGGCCGCAGCCGGGGTCGACGCGCCGTTACCGTTGCCCGGCAGCACGCTGCTCAGGTTGAGCTGGCTGGCGCCCACCGGGCCGTACTCGGCACGCACCGACGGCGGCGCCGTCAGCACCACGAACAGCGCCACCCCGAACCACCAGAGCACACTGATGATCGCAGCGTCGACGACCGCGACGAACGCGTCGTCGGAGGCACCCAGGATGGCCGCGACGACGATGCCCAGCAGGATGAACACCCCGCCCGCCACGACCGCGATGGCCCGGCCCGCGTTGGGGTCGCGGACCAGCGCGTTGCGGCCGACCAGCGCGGCCAGCGCCAGGATCAGCATGAGCACCAGGACCACGATGGCCAGGCCGCGGCCGTCCTCGACCCCGATGATGCTCAGCACGTACAGCACGACCCCGGCGGCCGCGGTGACCATGACCAGCTCGAGCATGCGGGCGCCGACGCCGGACCAGTAGGCCGCGCCGGGCGTGTGCCGGTACGTCGCCCGGAGCCCCGGCGCGGCCGCCGCGACGGCGAGGGCCGGGACGAGGATCAGCTGCGGGCCGAACGTGCTGAGGCTCCAGGCATCGTTCATGGTGCCCTCGGCGCTGAGCTGCCAGACGCCGACGAACAGCGCCACGAGGCCCACCAGCAGGAGGACGTCGCGCCAGGCGGCGTCGCCGCGGAACACGCCCCACAGCGGCAGCGCGGCCAGCGCCAGGAAGAACAGCATCGCGACGATGAGGTACGTCGTCTGCTCCCATTCGAGGCCCTCGGCGGCGTCGGTGAGGAAGGTGATCAGGCTGATCAGCGTCAGCAGCGCGAACAGCCCGCCTATACCGAGCGTGACCCAGCGCCACAGCGCGCCGTCGCCGGACGGCGACTGCTCGGCCTCGCGGCCCTGCGCCGCCAGCAGCGCGCCGGCCAGGCCGAACGTGATGCCGACGCCCACGCCGTCGCCGCTGTTCTCGCCGACGTAGCCGAGCACCAGCGTGATCAGCACGACCACGACGTACGGCGCGTTGGCGCCCAGCCGGGCCAGCCGCAGCTCGGCCGTCCCCCACGACGCCGGCAGCACGCCGCCGCGCTTGAGGTACGGCAGCGACAGCGACAGCACCGACAGCAGCGTCACCAGGACGACGTAGACCTTGCCGGTCACGGTGTCAGTGAGGTCCCACGGCATGCCGAACGAGACGAGCAGGAGCACCAGCGCGACGACGTCGCGGGCGTAGTCCAACGCGGGGATGTCCGCGAACGGGTTGCGCGCGGGCGCGCCACCGGCCGCGGGAGCACCACCGGATGCGGGCGCGCCACCCGGCGCCGCGGCGCCACCGGACGCGGAGGCGCCCGGAGCTGCCTGCGCCGGAGCGGCCGCCTGGGCCGCCGCGGACGCCGTCATGGGCGCGCCGCAGTTGCCGCAGTACGCCGAACCCGTGGCCGGCGCCCCGCAGTTGCTGCAGAAGTTCATTCGTATCTCCGTCTTCGGTCGGTCGCCTCGGAGGTCGAACGGCCGCACGTTAGCGCACTCGGATGCTGATGGCTACGAACGCAGCGCCGAGATCGGCGTGCCGTCGGGACCCGCGACGTACACCGGTATACCCGGTCCGCCGAGATCCGACACCACCGCGGTGTCGACCTCGCCGGCGGCGTCACCGGTGACGACCGCCGCGGCCTCGAGCCCCGTGGCGCCGCTTGACACCGCCGACGCGACCGCCAGCTGCAGCGCGGTGAGGCGCAGCGACGGCAGCACGACGTCGGCGGCGGCGTAGGTGCGGCCGTCGGCGTCGCGGACGGCGGCGCCGGCGGGCGCCCCGGTGCGGGCCCGGGCGGACCGGGCCAGGATCAGGATCTTCTGGTCCTCGGGGTCGAGTGCGTCGCTCACGCATGCTCCTCGTGCGGCTCGTTGTCGGTGACCTGAACGAGCCGGCTCACCCGGACGGTTCCGATGCGGTTGCGGCGCCCGGACGGGTCCTCGGCGACCAGCCGCAGCCCGGCGACGACGACCTCGGCGCCGGCGATCGGGACCCGGCCCAATTGCTTGGCCATGAGGCCGCCGACGGTGTCGACGTCGTCGTCGGACAGCTCCAGCCCGAACAGCTCGCCGAGGTCGTCGATGTGCAGCCGGGAGCTGACCCGGACCACGCCGTCGTCGAGGGTCTCGACGCCGTCCTCGTCGGCGTCGTACTCGTCGGTGATCTCGCCGACGATCTCTTCGAGGATGTCCTCGATGGTGACCAGGCCGGCGGTGCCGCCGTACTCGTCGACGACGACGGCGACGTGGGTGCGCTGTGCCTGCATCTCGCGCAGGAGGTCGTCGGCCGGCTTGGAGTCGGGGACGAAGAACGCCGGCCGCAGCACCGACTCGACCCGCTCGACGGACTCGGCGTCGCGGTTGTCGTAGAGCCGGCGGGCGACGTCCTTGAGGTAGGTGATGCCGACGATGTCGTCGAGCCCGCCCGGGCCGACCGCCGGGATGCGGCTGAACCCGCTGCGCAGCGCCAGCGACTGGAACTGCCGCAGCGTCTTGTGCGCCTCGATGAACACGACGTCGGTGCGCGGCACCATGACCTCGCGGACCACGGTGTCGCCCAGTTCGAACACCGAGTGGATCATCTGCCGCTCGCCGGACTCGATGATGCGCCCGGCTTCGGCGAGGTCGACCAGCTCGCGCAGCTCTGCCTCCGTCGCGAACGGCCCCTCGCGGAAGCCCTTGCCCGGGGTGAGCGCGTTGCCCAGCAGGATGAGCAGGCGCGGGATGGGGCCGAGCACCCGGGTGACGCCGAGCAGCAGGCCGGCGAAGGCCAGCGCGATGCCCTCGGCGTGCTGGCGGCCCAGCGTGCGCGGCGCGACGCCGATGACGACGAACGACACCACGACCATGCTGCCGGCGGCGACCAGCAGCGTCTGCCACCACGGGGTGAAGAACTCTTCGCACACGACCGCGACCATGACGACCGCGGCGACCTCGCAGGCCATGCGCAGCAGCAGCGCGGTGTTGAGCGCGGGGACGGGGTCGGAGGCGACCCGCACCAGCGCGTCGGACCCGCGGCGGCCCGCGCGGTGCAGCTCCTCGGCGCGGGTGCGCGAGAGGCTGGTCAGCGCCGCCTCGGACATCGCGAACAGCATCGCGACGACCACCAGCACCGCCGCCGAGACCAGCAGCCAGACGGTGGACGCACCACCCGCGGTGGTGGCGCCACCGGCGGCCAGGACGGCGGCGGGCAGCGGTGAGGCGAACATCAGCGGCCGCCCCCTCGGGCGTCTCGCCAGTCGCTCAGGAGCTGTTTCTGCAGCCCGAACATCTCCTTCTCCTCCTCCGGCTCGGCGTGATCGTAGCCGAGGAGGTGGAGTATGCCGTGCGCGGTCAGCAGCTCGAGCTCGTCCTCGGTGCTGTGCCCGGCAGCCTTGGCCTGCGTGGCCGCGACGTCGGGGCAGAGCACGACGTCGCCCAGCAGGCCGGGCTCGGGCTCGGCGTCGTCGGGCGTGGGCCGCAGCTCGTCCATCGGGAAGGACAGCACATCGGTGGGGCCGGGCTCGTCCATCCACTGCACGTGCAGCTGTTCCATGGTGTCGGTGTCGACCAGCAGGATGGCCAGTTCGGCCAGCGGGTGGATGCGCTGGTGGTCGAGGACGAACCGGGCGAGGTCGGAGAGCGTCTTCTCGTCGACCTCGGCCCCGGACTCGTTGTTGACCTCGATGGTCACGGGCGCCGGCCGGGAACGCGCGGCCGCCCGTTGCCCCCTGCCGCCTCCTGCGCGGCGTCGTAGCGGGTGTACGCCTCGACGATCTCGCCCACGAGCCGGTGCCGGACGACGTCGCGGCTGCTCAGACGGCAGAAGTGGACGTCGTCGATGCCGTCGAGGATGCCCTCGACGACGCGCAGCCCGCTGGTGGTGCCGGCCGGGAGGTCGACCTGGGTGACGTCGCCGGTGATGACCATCTTCGACCCGAAGCCGAGCCGGGTGAGGAACATCTTCATCTGCTCGGCGGAGGTGTTCTGCGCCTCGTCGAGGATGACGAACGCGTCGTTGAGCGTGCGCCCGCGCATGTACGCCAGCGGCGCGACCTCGATGGTGCCCTCGGTCATCAGTCGCGGGATGGACGCGGGGTCCATCATGTCGTGCAGCGCGTCGTAGAGCGGCCGCAGGTACGGGTCGATCTTCTCCGACAGCGTGCCGGGGAGGAAGCCCAGCCGCTCGCCCGCCTCGATGGCCGGGCGGGTGAGCAGGATGCGGCTGACCTGCTTGGCCTGCAGCGCCTGCACGGCCTTCGCGACCGCGAGGTACGTCTTGCCGGTGCCGGCCGGGCCGATGCCGAAGATGACGGTGTGTTTGTCGATGGCGTCGACGTAGCGCTTCTGGTTCAGCGTCTTCGGCCGGATGGTGCGCCCGCGGTTGGACAGGATGTTGGCCGTGAGCACCTCGGCCGGCCGCTCGCCGGTGCGCGCGCGCAGCATGGCCACCGTGCGCTCGACGGCCTCGGGCGACATGCCCTGACCGGTGCGCAGCACGGCCACCATCTCGTCGATGACGCCCTCGGCCTCGGCGATGTCGCCCGGCCGGCCGGTCATGGTGATCTGGTTGCCGCGCACGTGGATGTCGACGTCGGGGAAGGACGACTCGACGACCTTGATGAGCTCGTCGGCGGACCCGAGCAGGCTCACCATGGAGATGCTCGTCGGCACGACGATGGTGTGCTGGGCGGCCTGCTGTTCGGCCTGTTCTGTCTTCGTCATGGGCGGCCTCGCGGGGCCTCTCACGCCTACTTCCCGTCTCGATGGCGCCGTTCAGTGGATGTGTTGAATGCTACCTGCGAGCGCTGACAAGTCATTGCGAATTTGTCGCCGGCTCAGCCGGGCGGCCACGTCATGGCGCGTCCGCCGAGCACGTGCGCGTGCACGTGGAACACCGACTGACCGGCCTGCTCCCCCGTGTTGAACACCAGCCGGTACGCCTCGATTCCCGCCCCCGCGGCGACGTCGGCGGCCGTCCGGACCAGTTCGGCCAGGGTGTCCGGCGCGGCGGCCGCGAGCGACGCGACGTTCGGGTGGTGCTCGCGCGGCACCACCAGCACGTGTGTGGGCGCCTGCGGCGCGATGTCGCGGAACGCGAGGGTGCGCTCGGTCTCGTGGACGACCTCGGCCGGGATCTCGCCACCGGCGATCTTGCAGAACAGGCAGTCGGCGTCTCGGGTCACACGTGCCTCCGGTGCTTCGGGTAGGTGGATGGTAGGCCACCGGCGTGACCGGCGGGTGGCCCGGTGCAACCTGCGGCCCGCCTCGCGCGTCATCACAGCGAGAGGCCACCGCCGGGCGGGGTGTCCTCGCCGGACCCGTCGCCGCCCGGCCGTACCCTCTGGAGCCATGTCGAACCCGCCCGGCGACCCGCAGCCCGACCCGTCCCTCGAGACCGAGCCGGCCGAACCGGCCGAGCCGCCGCGCAAGCGCCGCCGCAACCGCAAGGTCCTGGTGATCGTGCTGGTGACGCTGCTGGCGTTGCTGCTCGCGGTGGCCGGCGGGGCGTTCTGGTTCGTGAACCGGCTGTCGTCGAACATCGAGCGCATCCCCGACGCGTTCGACATCCCGGAGACCGCGCGCCCGGCCGAGCTGCCCGGCGACAGCATCACGTTCCTGCTGGGCGGACTGGACGGCGAGGACAAGGTCGACGTGTACGAGCCCGGCGCCGCGCGCACCGACACCATCATGCTGGCGCACTTCCCGGAGGGCCGTGACCGCGGCTACCTGGTCTCCATCCCGCGCGACACCTACATCGAGATCCCCGGCCACGGCGAGAACAAGATCAACGCGGCCTACTCGTTCGGCGGCCCGTCGCTGTTCGTGCAGACCATCGAGGAGCTCACCGGCATCCGCGTCGACCACCTCGCGCTGATCGACTGGAACGGCTTCCAGGCGCTCACCGACGAGCTGGGCGGCGTCACCATGACGTTCGACGAGGAGACCCCGCTGGCCGACGGCGACGAGCCGATCCCGGCCGGCACCCACACGCTGACCGGCGAGCAGGCGCTGCAGTACGTCCGCGACCGCAAGGACCTTCCGGGCGGCGACTTCGACCGCGTCAAGCGGCAGCAGAACTTCCTCCGCGCGCTGATGAACGAGCTGATCTCGTCCGGCACGCTGACCGACCCCGGCAAGGTCAACGGCGTCGCCGGGGCCATCGGCCAGGCCGCGCGGGTCGACGAGGAGCTCAGCGCGTTCGGCATGGTCGACCTCGCACTGTCCATGCGCAACCTGCGCGCCGACGACATGACGTTCCTGACGGTGCCCACCGACGGCACCGGCATGGCGGGGTCGCAGAGCATCGTCGTGTACGACGAGGAACGCGCCGGCCAGCTGTGGACCGCTCTGGCAGAGGACGACATGGACGCCTTCCTCGCCGCCAACCCCGACCTCGTCACCGGCGACGAGGTCCGCTGACCGCCCGTTCGGCTGAAGATCACCGGCCCGATCCCCTACGGTTGGGCGCGCATCGGTAAACCGGCGCCGCCGGCAACGCGTCAGTAGGGGTATGTGGTGCAAGACAGGACCGGGTCCGAGGCAGACGACGCCATCACGGACCTGTACGCGGCGCACTATGTCCGCCTCGTCCGGCTCGCCACGTTGCTGCTGGGCGACGAGGCGGTGGCCGAGGAGGTCGTGCAGGACGCGTTCGTGGCCCTGCACCGCCGCTGGCGCCGGCTGCGCGAGCCGGCCGCCGCGGTCGCGTACCTGCGCACGTCCGTGGTGCACGGCAGCCGCTCGGTCCAGCGCCGCCGCGGTGTGGCGGCCCGTCATCCGGACGAGCCGCCCGGTCACGCGCCCAGCGCCGAACACGTCGCCGTCGGTGGCGCCGCCGCCGACGCCGTCGTCGAGGCGCTGCGCGGGCTGCCCCAGCGGCAGCGCGAGGCGCTCGTCCTGCGCTACTACGGCGGTCTCTCCGAATCGGAGATCGCGAGCGCGATGAAGATCAGCAACGGCGCCGTCAAGAGCCACGCCTCTCGCGGGCTGGCCGGGCTGCGCGAGGCGATGGCGGACTGGGCGTGAGGAGGCAGCGGTGAGCACGCCGGAGAACTGGACGCCGGAGGAGCAGAAGCTCCACGGCGCCCTGCACCGCGCCGCCGAGCGGGTGCAGCCGGGCCCCGACGGCCTGGCGCGGATCAGGAGGAGGACGGCGGTGGTTCCGATGTGGCGACGACCGGTGGTACTCGGGCTCGCGGGGGCGACGGCCCTGGCCGCGGCGGTGATCGTGGGCGGCGTCATCGCCCTGAACGACGACGACGGCGACGCCCCCGTCGCCTCGCAGACCTCCACGTCCCCGGCGCCCTCGCAGAGCGAGACGCGGACGGAGACGGTCCCGCCGACGTCGCCGCCCGCCGAGACGACGCCGCCGGCGCAGTCGCTGACGGTCCCTGTCTACTACGTGGCCGACACCGGCGACGGCCTGCGGCTCGCGCGCGAGTTCCACACCGTCGAGACGTCGCTGTCGCCCATCGCCGCCGCCGTGAACGAGATGCTGACGGCACCGCCGGCCGACCCCGACTACACGAGCCTGTGGACGTCCGGCCTCGAGGTGACGTCGGCCGAGATCGCCGACGGCGCCATCGTGGTCGACCTCAGTGCGCCGCCGACGGCCGACGAGGAGGCCGATCTCGCTGTTCAGCAGCTCGTCTACACGGCGACGGCGGCGGCCGCGAACGCCCAGCTGGACGGCTCGCTGCCGGTGCGCATCACGGTCGCCGGGGCGGATCCCAGCGAGCCGGTCGGCCGGGCCGACCCGCTGGAGGTGCGCCAGCTGGTGCAGCTCAACGACCCCGCCGAGGGCGCGACGCTGCCCAGCCCCGTCACCGTGACCGGCGAGGCCGCGGTGTTCGAGGCCACCGTGCTGTGGGAGCTGCGCCGCGACGGCGAGGTCGTCGACACCGGCAACACCACCGCCGAGGAGTGCTGCACGTTCTCACCGTTCACGTTCGACCTCGAACTCGAGCCGGGCAGCTACGAGATCGTCGTCAGCGAGAGCGACCCGTCCGGCGGCGAGGGGCGGGCGCCGATGAGCGACTCGCGCACGTTCGTCGTCGAGTAGTCAGGCCCAGCGGGCGGTCCGCGCGAGGACGACGCCGGCGGCGACGGTGCCGGCGGTGGACGTGCGCAGGACGGTCGGCCCGAGCCGGGCGACGACGGCGCCGGCGGCGGCCAGCTGGTCCAGCTCGTCCGGGGCCACCCCGCCCTCGGGGCCCACGACCAGCAGGATGTCGCCGTCGTTGGGCAGCTCGACGGCGGCGAGCGGCGAGGTGGCCTCCTCGTGCAGGACGACGGTGCGCGCCGCCTCCGCCGCCCGGGCAGCGAGCGCCGCCGTCGACATCGGGTCGGCGACGGCCGGAAGCCAGGCGCGGCGGGACTGCTTGGCCGCCTCGCGCGCCGTCGACCGCCAGCGTCGCAGCGCCTTGTCGCCGCGCTCCCCCGTCCAGCGGACCATGCAGCGCTGCGCCGCCCACGGCACGATCTCGTCGACGCCGACCTCGGTCATGGTCTCGACGGCGGTCTCGCCGCGGTCGCCCTTGGGGATCGCCTGCGCGACGACCACCCGCGGCCGCGGCTCCGGCACGTCGAGGCGCTCGGTGACCTCGCAGGTCAGGCCCCGCTTCGACGCGGCGACGACGACGCAGCGGGCCAGCTGCCCGGCGCCGTCGGTCAGCTCGACGGTCTCGCCGGGCGCGATGCGGCGCACCACGGCCGCGTGCCGGCCCTCGTCGCCGTCGAGGACGACGACGTCCGACCCGCGCAGCGCCGCGGCATCGGCCAGGAACACCGGTGCGGTCAGTTCAGCCCTTCCTTGAAGGCGTCGCGGATGCGGGTGAAGAAGTTGCCGTGGGTGCCGGCGGCGCCCGGCCCCTCGACCCGCTCCTCGTTGCGCAGCCCGGCGAGCTCGCGCAGCAGCTCTTCCTGCCGCGCGTCGAGCTTCGTCGGCGTCTGCACCTCGAGGTGGATCAGGAGGTCGCCGCGGCCGGTGCCGCGCAGCTTCGGGACGCCGCGGGCGCCGAGCTTGATGACCTCGCCGTGCTGGGCGCCGGCCCGCACCTCGATGGTCGTCGGGCCGTCGAAGGTCTCGAGGTCGACGCTGGTGCCGAGCGCGGCCGCCGTCATCGGCAGCTGCAGCGTGCAGTGCAGGTTGTCGCCGTTGCGGCTGAACACCGGGTGCGGCGTGACCGCCAGCTCGACGTAGAGGTCGCCGGCCGGGCCGCCGCCGGGGCCGACCTCGCCCTGGCCGGTCAGCTGGATGCGGGTGCCGTTGTCGACACCCGCCGGGATCTTGATGGTGAGCGTGCGGCGGGTGCGGACCCGGCCGTCGCCGGAGCATTCGACGCACGGGTTCGGGTTGACCGTGCCGAAGCCCTGGCAGGCCGGGCACGGGCGGGTCGTCATGACCTGACCCAGGAACGAGCGCTGCACCTGGCTGACCTCGCCCTGCCCCTGACACGTCGGGCAGGTGACCCGGGTGGCGCCCTTCGCGGTGCCCTCGCCGTGGCACACCTCGCACACCACGGCGGTGTCGACCTGCAGCTCGCGGGTGGCGCCGAACACGGCGTCGGCCAGCTCGACCTTCAGCTGCACCAGCGCGTCCTGGCCGCGGCGGACCCGGCTGCGCGGGCCGCGCGCGTTCGTCCCGCCGAAGAAGGCGTCCATGATGTCGGTGAAGGAGAACGCGCCGCCGAAGTTGCCACCCGCGCCGCCGCCGCTGCTGAGGGGGTCGCCGCCGAGGTCGTACATCTCCCGCTTGCGGGGGTCGTTGAGCACCTCGTAGGCCGTGACGACCTCTTTGAAGCGCTCCTGCGTGGCGGGGTCGGGGTTGACGTCGGGATGCAGTTGCCGGGCGAGGCGGCGGTAGGCCTTCTTGATCTCCTCGCCGGAGGCGTTCTTCGGCACGCCGAGAACTTCGTAGTAGTCGGTGGTGGGCACCCTGTGTCTTCCCTAGTGAGCCGCGAGAATCTTGCTGACGTATCGAGCGACGGCGCCGACGGCCGCGATGGTTCCGGGGTAGTCCATGCGGGTCGGGCCGACCACCCCCATGCTAGCCAGGGCCAGTTCGCCCGGCCCGTAGCCGGAGGTGACGACGGACGTGGCCGAGAGCCCGGTCTGCGCGTTCTCGCTGCCGATGCGGACCCGGACCGGGGTGGGGCTGGTGGCCTCGCCGAGCAGCCGCAGCAGCACGACGTGCTCCTCGAGCGCCGACAGCAGCGGCTCGAGCTCGCGGTCGAACTCCTGGCCATAGCGGGCGAGGTTGCCCGTCCCGGCCACCGCGACCCGCTCCTCGTGCCGCTCGATCAGCGTCGTGAGCAGCGTGCCGGTGACCGCCGCGACCGCCGCGCGGTCCTCGGGGCCGAACCGCTCCGTGAGATCGGTCACCCGCGCCTCCACGGCCGCGAAATCCTGGCCCACGGCGAGCGCGTTGATGCGGGCCCGCAGCTCCCCCACCAACGCGTCGTCGGCGTCGGACGGGAGGTCGACGATGCGCTGCTCGACCCGGCCGGTGTCGGTGATGACGACCACCAGCACCCGCGCCGGCGCCAGCATGACCAGCTCGACGTGGCGCACCAGCGACCGGCTCAGCGACGGGTACTGCACGACCGCCGCCTGGCGGGTCAGCTGCGCCAGCAGCCGCACCGTCCGCGACACGACGTCGTCGAGGTCGACCGCGCCGTCGAGGAACGTCTGGATGGCCCGCTTCTCCGGCGCCGACAGCGGCTTCACGTTCGACAGGCGGTCGACGAACAGCCGGTACCCCTTGTCGGTGGGCACCCGGCCGGCGCTCGTGTGGGGCTGGGCGATGTAGCCCTCCTCCTCGAGCGCCGCCATGTCGTTGCGGATGGTCGCCGGCGACACCCCCAGATGGTGCCGGTCGACCAACGCCTTCGACCCGACCGGCTCCTGCGTGGCGACGTAGTCCTCGACGATCGCCCTGAGGACGTCGAGCTTGCGGTCATCGACGGACAACCGGGCACACCTCCCGCAGCGGAATTGGCACTCGACCCTGGCAAGTGCCAATTCTACGTTGTCCCGGTCGCTTCCGTCTTTCCTCGCAGGCCAGGGGGCCGAGGATCGTTCGCCGCTCTGCTCCAGTGCGCCGCTGTGCGGCTGTTGGCCGTCCCCCTGATGCCCATTCTTAGGCCGGGCACCTATCAGGAGACGGGGAAGGACCGGCGGCGGCCGTCGCCCGGTCCGCCGTGGCCCGCACCCCCACAGCGTCGGGCCGACTTCGATAGCCAGAACCACGCGATCGGCCCGCACCAGCGCCCAGAACGCAACGCCCGCTATCGATGACGGGCAACCGCCGCCTACACCACCCGGCCACGGCGCACCGGGCACCAGACAGTCAGCGGCTGGCGGCTGGCAGCTGGCGGCTGGCGGCTGGCGGCTGGCGAACGGTGCACCCGGCGGGCTGTGCCCGCACTTCCCCCGTCCCCCTGATAGCTGCCCGTTCTTAGGCCGCGTGCGCGCGGGTCAAGCAGTCATCGCCGCGCGAAGCGCCGAAGAGTCCGCTTGAGGCGCGCGTGCGCGGCTAAGAAAATGGGCAGCAGGGGGACGGCCAACTGCCGCCAAACGGCGAACGGCAGCACGGCGGCCAACGCGACGAGCCCTCAACGCGACGAACCCCCGCCGAGCCCACCCCGGATGCCGTCGCCCCGACCTTGTCAGTGCCGCCACGTATGGTGCGAATGTGCTGGACATCCGCTCGTCGTCCGCGCCGGAACCACCCCGGCGAAGACGCCATCGGGCGATGTGACGCAGGTCACATCCAACACGGGAAATATCCGGGGAGGCGTTCCCCGTTTGAGAACACGTCAAGCACAACCGGGGACGCACTCCCCGGTTCAGGAAACGGGGAAAAGATCTCCGTTTCGCCGTTCGACTCGAAGGGGGAATCATGGGCGGCATGGCGACAGCCGAGCGCAGGGCACAGCCGGCACGCGTCGACGCCACCCGTAACCGTGAGCGCATCATCGCCGCGGCGCGCGAGGCGTTCGTCGAGCATGGGCCGGCCGTGCCGCTCGACGCCATCGCACACCGCGCGGGCGTGGGCAACGCCACGCTGTACCGGCACTTCGCCGACCGGCACGAGCTCATCCACGTCGTCGCGTCGTACTCGCTGGCTCGCATCACCGAGCAGGCCGAGTCGGCGCTCGCCGAGGAGACCGACGCGTTCGAGGCGCTGCGGCGGTTCGTCCACCGCGCGGCCGACGAGCGGGTCGGAGCGCTGTGCTCGCTGCTGTACGAAGGCTTCGACAAGAACGACCCACTCGTGGTCGACGCCAGGGTCCGGCTGGAAGCGGTCGTCACCGAGCTGATGGACAACGCTCGCGAGGCCGGTCAGCTACGACCCGACGTCGGCATCGGTGATCTCATGGTCGCGATCACCCAGCTGACCCGGCCCATCGCCGGCACCGCGTGTGCTCACGTCGAACGCTTCATGCATCGCCACCTCCAACTCTTCCTCGACGGCTTCCGCGCGCCCGCCCGCTCGGAACTGTGCGGCGCCGCGGCCACCTTCGAGGACTTCGAGCCCGACCGGACCTGATCGCGTCCCATCACCCCCGGTCCACTCGTCCTGACTACGACACCTGACTGCAACACCCGTGACCCTTGATTGGACTTCGTCATGCCTGAAACACAGCTGCCTGATCCCAGGCGGTGGCGGGCGCTGGCGTTCATCGCCCTCGCTCAGCTGATGGTGGTGCTCGACGCCACCATCGTGAACATCGCGCTGCCGTCGGCGCAGGCCGACCTCGGCATCTCCGACGCCAACCGGCAGTGGGTCATCACGGCCTACGCGCTGGCGTTCGGCAGCCTCCTCCTGCTCGGCGGCCGCATCGCCGACATGTGGGGCCGCAAGAACACCTTCCTGACCGGCCTCATCGGCTTCGCGGCCGCGTCGGCCCTGGGCGGCGCCGCGGTCAACGAGGCCCTGATGTTCGCCTCCCGCGCGTTGCAGGGCGTGTTCGGCGCGCTGCTGGCCCCGGCCGCGCTGTCGCTGCTGGCCGTCATGTTCACCGACGGCAAGGAGCGGGCCAAGGCGTTCGGCATCTTCGGCGCCATCGCCGGTGGCGGCGCGGCGCTCGGCCTGATCCTCGGCGGCATCCTCACCGAGTACCTCGACTGGCGCTGGGTGTTCTTCGTCAACATCCCGATCGCCGCCATCGCGTTCGTCGGCGCCGTCACCTCGGTGCACGAGCCCGACGGCACCCGCAACCGCGCGCCGCTCGATCTCCCGGGCACCCTGCTGGGCACGCTCGGCCTGGTCGCGCTGGTCTACGGCTTCACCCGCGCCGAGACCGAGGGCTGGAGCGACACCGGCACCGTCTCCATGTTCGTGCTGACGGGTCTCCTGCTGGTCGCGTTCGTGCTGGTGGAGCGCAAGGTGAAGGAGCCGCTGCTGCCGCTGCGCGTCGTGCTCGAGCGCAACCGCGGCGGGGTCTACCTCGCGCTCGGCCTGGCCGTCATCGCGATGTTCGGCCTGTTCCTGTTCCTGACGTACTACCTGCAGATCGTCAAGGGGTACAGCCCCATCCGCTCCGGCGTCGCGTTCCTGCCCATGGTGGCGGGCATGGTCATCGGCTCGACCCAGCTGGGCGCGCGGCTGATGACCCGCGTGCCGGCGCGGTACCTGATGACGCCGGGTCTGCTGGTCGCCGCGGTCGGCATGCTGCTGCTGACCCAGATGAACGTCGACAGCTCGTATGTGGCCCTGCTGTTGCCGGCGCAGATCCTGCTCGGTCTCGGCCTGGGCACCACGTTCATGCCGGCCATGAGCCTGGCGACGTTCGGCGTCGAGCCGCGCGACTCCGGTATCGCCTCGGCGATGATCAACACGTCGCAGCAGGTCGGCGGCGCCATCGGCACGGCGCTGCTGAACACCATCGCCGCCAGCGCCACCACGTCCTACATCGGCGCCCACATCGGCGGCAGCACGCCGCCCGAGCTGGTGCAGTTGCAGGGCATGGTCAACGGCTACACCACCGCCATCTGGTGGGCCGTGGGCATCCTGGTCGTGTCGGCGGCCATCGCGTTCTTCTTCGTGAACGCGACGCCCGACACCGAGCAGGCCGCCTTCGACGAGCTCGACGGCGAGGGCGAGGCCGCCCCGGTCATGATCCACTGACCCAGGGCAGCCACGCCCGCACGAGACTGGGGCCCCGTCGTCCGGCGACGGGGCCCCTGCCATGTCCGATTCGTGTCGCTGCCGCCCCCGCGCCCGTCGAGCGGCTAGCGTCACCGGACGTGAGCTCCTACAACGACCGCTACGGCCGCGACGTCCTCACGAACTCGCCGCACCCGAAGCGCCCGGTCAGCACCCAGGAGGCCGCCGTGCCGGGGCTGGTCGTCGAGGACGTGCAGACGGGGTACGTCGGCGCCGTCGTCGAGGTCGACAAGCACGGCGTGATCCTGGAGGACCGCCACGGCAAGCGGCGCGCGTTCCCGCTCGGGCCCGGGTTCTGGATCGACGGCAAGCCGGTCGAGCTGGTCCGCCCCACGGCGCCGGCGAAGAGCGGCCGCATGGTGTCCGCGTCCGGCTCGGTCGCCGTGCTGGACCACAAGGCACGCACCGCGCGGGCCAGCCGCATCTACGTCGAGGGCAAGCACGACGCCGAGCTGGTCGAGAAGGTGTGGGGCCACGACCTGCGGGTCGAGGGCGTCGTCGTCGAGGAGCTGGGCGGCGCCGACGACCTCGCCGCCGTCGTCGCGGAGTTCCAGCCCGGCCCCGGCCGGCGCCTCGGCGTCATGCTCGACCACCTGGTCGCCGGCAGCAAGGAGACCCGCCTCGCCGACACCGTCCGCGGCGGCCCGCACGCGGACGCCGTCCTCATCGTCGGCCACCCGTACATCGACGTGTGGCAGGCGGTCCGCCCGGCCGTGCTCGGCCTGAAGGCGTGGCCGGACGTGCCCAAGGGCGAGCCCTGGAAGGAGGGCGTGCTGCGGCGGCTGGGCTGGCGCGGCGAGACGTGGGAGGCGTGGGCGCACATCCTCGGCAAGGTCACGACGTACACCGACCTCGAGCCGTCCTTCCTCGGCCGGGTCGAGGAGCTGATCGACTTCGTGACCGACCCCGGGCCGGCTTGAGGCCGAGGGGCCCGGGGATGCCGTCCCCGCCCGCCTCGCTCGTTCCTCGCTCGGACGCCCGCGCCTACCCCTGACGGCATCCCCAGGCCCCTCGGCCCGGGTGGTCGCTCGGGTCCGTCGCTCGCTCCCTCGCTCCCCGCCTCGGCCGGTGGGAGCTCGGCCGGTCGTTCGCCCCTCGCTCGGCTGTTCTAGGGGAGGAGGTCGCGGACGACGGCGTCGGCGAGCAGGCGGCCGCGGCGGGTGAGGACCAGCCGGCCGGCGGCGAGGGCGTCGGGCTCGCCGAGGCCGTCCGCCACGATCTTGGCCGCGGCGGACCGGCCGGCGTCGTCGAGGACGGAGAGGTCGAGGCCGGAGGACAGCCGGACCTCCAGCAGCACCCGCTCGACCCGCCGGGTCTCGGCGTCGAGGACCTCGCGGGCGTGCGCCGGGCTCTCACCGGCCGCCAGCCGGGCCGCCCATGCGGCCGGGTGCTTGACGTTCCACCAGCGGGTGCCGCCGACGTGGCTGTGCGCGCCCGGACCGGCGCCCCACCAGTCGGCGCCGGTCCAGTACAGCTCGTTGTGCCGGCAGCGCCCCGCCGCCGACGTCGACCAGTTGGACAGCTCGTACCAGGAGAACCCGGCCGCCGACAGCAGGGAGTCGGCCAGCAGGTACTTGTCGGCCTGGTCGTCGTCGTCAGGGAACGGCAGCTCGCCCCGCGACATGCGGGCGGCCAGCCGCGTGCCCGGCTCGACGATGAGCGCGTAGGCGCTGACGTGGTCGGGCCCGGCGTCGACGGCGGCCGACACGCTGGCCCGCCAGTCGTCGGCGGTCTCGCCGGGCGTGCCGTAGATGAGGTCGACGCTGACGTGCTCGAACCCGGCAGCGCGGGCCTCGGCCACGACCTGCGCCGGGCGGCCGGGCGTGTGCACGCGGTCGAGGACGGCGAGCACGTGCGGCCGCGCGCTCTGCATGCCGACGGACACCCGGGTGAAGCCGGCCGCCCGCAGCCCGGCCAGCGACCGCGCGTCGACGGACTCGGGGTTGGCCTCCGTGGTCACCTCGGCGCCGGGCGCCAGCCCGAACTCGTCGCCGAGGAACCGCAGCACGCGGCCGAGATCGGACGGTGGCAGCAGCGTCGGCGTGCCCCCGCCCACGAACACCGTCGATACCGGCACGTCGGCGTCGCCGAGCACCTGCCGGGCCAGCCGCAGCTCCGCGATGGCGCCGTCGGCCCACGACGTCCGGGACGCGCCGGGCGCGACCCCCAGCTCGGAGGCCGTGTAGGTGTTGAAGTCGCAGTAGCCGCAGCGCGTGGTACAGAACGGGACGTGCAGGTACACGCCGAACGGCCGGGCGCCGACGCCGGCCAGCGCGGACGGCGGCAGCGAGCCGTCAGCGGGCGCGGGCGAGCCGTCGGGCAGGGTGGAGGGCACGACCCATTGTCCCCGCCCGGCGGCCCGGAGGCGAAACCGTCAGTCGTACATGCTGTCGAGGACGGCCATGTACCGCTTCTCGACCGCCTTGCGCTTCACCTTGAGGCTGGGCGTGATGTCGCCGCCCTCGATGCTGAGGTCGGCCGGCAGGATCTCGAACTTCTTGATCGTCTCCCAGCGCTCCAGCCGGGCGTTGAGCTCGTCGATCTGGCCCTGGATCAGCGCACGCACCTCGGGCGCCGCGGTCAGCTCCTCGTACGAGCGACCGCCGAGGTCGTGGTGCTCGGCCCAGTCGGCGATGGCCTCGGGGTCGAGGGTGATGAGCGCGACGCAGTAGTTGCGGGTGTCGCCGTGGACGACGATCTGGCTGGAGTGCGGGCTGACCGCCTTGAAGATGATCTCGATCTTCTGCGGCGCGACGTACTTGCCGCCGGAGGTCTTGATGAGGTCCTTCTTGCGGTCGGTGACCCGCAGGTAGCCGTCGGCCAGCTCGCCGATGTCGCCGGTGTGGAACCAGCCGTCGGAGTCGAGCACCTCGGCGGTGACGTCGGGCAGCTTGTGGTAGCCGCGCATGACGACCGGGCCGCGGACCAGGATCTCGCCGTCGTCGGCGATCTTCACCTCGGTGCCCGGCAGCGGCGGCCCGACGGTGCCGAAGCGGCAGTCCCAGGGCACGTTGACGAAGCAGGCGGCGCTGGTCTCGGTGAGGCCGTAGCCCTCGAGGATGAGCATGCCGGCCGCGTGGAACCACTCGGCGACGTCGCGGGAGAGCGCGGCCGCGCCGCTGACGAAGAACCGGATGTTGCCGCCCAGCCGGGCCTTGATCTTGCTGAAGACCAGCTTGTCGGCGAGGCCGTACTGGAACTTCAGCAGGCCGGTGGGCTCTTGGCCGTTCTGGCGCAGCTTCGACACCTTGGCGCCGACGCCGAACGCCCAGGCGAAGATCTTCGCCTTCGGGCCGCCCTCGTTGTCGACGCCGGTGATGACCCGGGAGCGCACCTTCTCGAAGATGCGCGGCGCACCGGCCATGAACGTCGGCTTCACGACGCCGAGGTTCTCGACGATGTTGTCGAGGTTGCCGTCGACGGCGGTGGCGAAGCCGATGCGCAGCTGGATGGCCTCGAGCGTCTTGCCGAACGAGTGCGACAGCGGCAGCCAGAGGTACTGGACGTCGTCGACGGAGAGGATCTTGTGGGCGTCGACCGCGACGCCCTCGTACACCCAGTTGTCGTTGACCAA
Source organism: Jiangella sp. DSM 45060 (assembly GCF_900105175.1). Lineage (NCBI taxonomy): Bacteria > Bacillati > Actinomycetota > Actinomycetes > Jiangellales > Jiangellaceae > Jiangella > Jiangella sp. DSM 45060. Next base: position 4,395,867 of record NZ_LT629771.1, read on the forward strand.
CCGGACGCCCTTGGGCCGTCCGGTGGTGCCGGAGGTGTAGATGAGGGTGGCCAGCGTCTCGGGTCCGACGGCCTCGAGCGCGACGTCGACGGCGTCGGGCCGCTCGGCCAGCAGGGCGCGGCCGCGCTCGTCGAGCTCGGCGAGGGTGATGACGAGGCCGTCGTGGGAGTCGACGCCGTCGTCGTCGAAGACCACGATGCGGGTGAGCTGCGGCAGCTCGGCGCGCTGCTCGAGCACCTTGGCGACCTGCTCGGCGTTCTCGGCGAACACGACGCGGGTCTCGGAGTCGCTGAGGATGTACGCGACGTCCTCGGGCGTGGTGGTCGGGTAGACGGTGGTGGTGGCGGCCCCGATGACGTTGATGGCGAGGTCGGCGAGGATCCACTCGATGCGCGTGGTGGCGGCGATGGCCACCCGCTGCTCGTGCTCGACGCCGAGGTCGAGCAGGCCCGCGGCGAACGCCCAGACGCGGTCCTTGGTCTCGTCCCAGGTCAGCGACGACCAGCCGGAGCCGCTGGGGTAGCGGTAGGCCTCGCGGCTCGGGGTGGCCTCGACCCGATCCAGGAACATCCTGCCGACCGAGGCCGGCCGCACCGCGACGAGATCTGCCTGGTCAGTGGTGCCGAGGCTCATGCGTCATTCCTCCCAATCGCCCTTGACGGGACCGGCCGGAAACGGCCAGGTGGAGGAAGGTTACGACCTGGTAGCTTCCAGCGACAGTCTGTGCGGTGCACGGGTTTCCAATCCGTGTACCGCGAGCATCCCCTCAACCGTATCCGACCAGGAGAAATCCTGGGCTCGGCGGCGCGCCGCCCGCCTCGCCGCGAGGCCGTCCGCGACCACCTCCAGGACCGCCTCCGCCATCGCCGCGGGGTCGGACGGAGCGGTCCGCCCGGACCCGCCCGTCACCAGCTCCGGCAGCGCGCCGCGGTCGCTGGCGACCACCGGGGTGCCGCTGGCCATCGCCTCCAGCGCGGCCAGCCCGAACGTCTCGTACGGCCCGGGCGCCACGACGACGTCGGCGCTGGCCAGCACCGCGGCCAGGTGTGAGCGGTCGGCGACGAACCCGGCCATCGTGACGGGCCGGCCCTCGGCCTGCTCGGCCACCATGTCGCGGACCGAGCCGTCGCCGCACACGACCATCCGGACGCTCGCGCCCCGGCTCACCAGCTCGTCGACCATGGGGACGAGCAGGTCGGGGCGCTTCTCCGGCGACAGCCGCACGGCGGTGACGATCAGCACGTCGGCGCCGCGGGCCAGTTCGGCGCGCAGCCGCGGGTCGCACCGTCGCGGGTGGAACGTCTCCAGGTCGATGCCCAGCGGCACGTGCGCGAGGTTGCCGACGCCCAGCCGGACGAACTCCTCGGCGGCCCACCGGGTGGTGCAGACGACGGTGCCGAACGACGCCGCCAGCTTGCGGTTCCAGCGGTCGGCGAGCTGCTTGGTCGGCAGCGCCCGGCCGAGGTGGAACTGCAGCAGCGCGTCCAGGCGCTCGTGCGAGAACACCGCCGACGGCACGTCGCGGCGCGCGGCCCACGGTCCGATGCGGGCCAGCGTCATGCGGTCGGACACCTCGACGCGGTCCGGCGCGATGACGGCGAGGAGGTCCTCGACGATGCGCCACCGGGTGATCATCCGGTAGCCGCCGGTGGCCGGGATGGTCGGCGCGGCGATCTCGATGACGCGTCCGTACGACGTGGCGCGCGTCGCGTTGCGCTCCCCCGGCACCACCGCCACGACCTCGTGCCCGGCGGCGGCGTACCCGTCGGCGAGATGCCGCATCATCGTGCGGATCCCGCCGGAGTGCGGCGCGACGAAATTGGCGGCCTGAAGGATGCGCACGGCCGTCACTCTGTCGGCCGTGATCAGCCCCGAGGCGACGCCGACGTGTCCAGCCGGTGAATTCCGGCGCCCACTTTCGCCACATCTTCACGATTCGTCACGACGCCATTCACGGATTGCGGCAATGGGACGCGCCTACCGCGGGCGGGCGGGAAAACCTCTGGCACCGGACCGGCTCGACCAGAGAATCCCCAGCTCACAAGATCGATATGTCCGTATTCTCCGTCGATAAGACTGACTATGTATTTGATCACGTTGATATGGAAAAATGCCCGGGGATTGAAGGGGGGCACTTGTGCCGAGGCAACGAAAGCGCGAACGTCGCGGATCGGCCGGGCTCGTCATCGCGGCTCTGCTCGTGATCGGCCTGCCACTGCTCGGCTGGGCCGGCGTGAATGCGCTCACCGGCGGCGACAGCGGCAATGACTCCGCCGCGGCGGCCGATGGTTCCCGGACCGACGCGGCCGGCGAGGCGTCGCGCGGCGAGACACCCGGCTCGTTCGAGGTCGCCCAGATCGGCCGCGAGGCCGTCAGCGCGTGCGTCGAGCGGATGGCCGCCGGCCAGGCCTACGTCGAGAGCGCGGGTGTCGGCATCGGGCACTGGGGCGAGCACGTGCAGGCGCGGACGGACATGCTCGCCGGCACCGTCGTCCAGGAGGAGATGCGCGCCATCTGGAAGCGCACCCGCCTCGCCGGCCCCGACGACGTCGCCCAGGCGACGGCCGCCCTGGAGGCGTACGACGCGCTGCCCGGTTGCGACGACCTCGGCTCGCTGGAGGGCGCGCTGCCCGAGGTCGCCGACCAGGCCGCCGCCTGCCTGGAGCGCGAGGCCGCGATGACGACCGCCGTCGCCGCCTCGACCGCCGGGCTGCAGGACTGGGCCAACCACCTCAACGCGATGGCCGCGCACGCCGACGGCGAGATGACCGCGGCCGCCGCCCAGGACCTCTGGGTCGCCTCCTGGGAGGCGGCGCCGGTGAACATCGGCGCCTACAACGACGCGCATGCGCTCCTGGCTGCGGCGCCGGCCTGCGAGTGACGGCGCGGCGCTGACGCTGCCCGCGGTCGCCGGTCCGGCGGCCCCGGCTGTGCGGGCGGGCCCGGCCGTTCCGGCGGCCCCGGCCGTTCCGGCGGCCCCGGCCGTTCCGGCGGGCTCGGCCGGCGTGGCGCGGCCGCCACGCGAGCCGATCGTCACCCGGGCCGAGCTAGCGCTGGTGTTCTCGACGCTGATCGTGCTGGCCGGCGTCGTGCTCGGCAGCGCGCTGGTGCAGCCGCCGCCGGTCGTGCACTCCGTCGCGCAGTTCGTGCACCTGGCCTGCGTGGTGCTGGGCCTGGGCAGCGTGCTGGCGGTCGACTGGTTCGGGCTGCGCTGGCAGCTGGGCCGGGGGACGCTGCGCGAGGTGGTGACGACGGCGGCCGCGCTGGCGGTGCCGATCTGGCTCGGGCTGGGCGGTCTGATGCTGTCCGGGATGCTGCTCTCGCCCGACTACGCGTCGACGATCACGCTGGTCAAGGTCGCGATGGTGGGGGTGGCGGGCGTGGTCGGCGTGCTGGCGCTGGCGGTCAGCCGGCGGCTGGCCGCCCGCACGAACCCGTCGCGGCGGCTGTTGCGGGCCGGCCTGCTGATGGCGACGACGTCGCAGCTGGCGTGGTGGACGGCGACGGTGATCGGGTTCCTCAACCGGAGCTGACCGCCCGCGACGGAACCGGTCGTCGGTCACATCTCGCGTGGTCGTCGGCGCGTCGTCACCAAGACTGTGTAGAACAGTCCCATGAACCAGACCGCCGTCGACTCCCACGAGAACTGGCTCACCCCCGACGAGCTCGCCACCGCGCGCCGTCGGCTCCCGATCCTCTACGTCAACGCGGTTCCCGTACGGGTCGACGACTCCGGTGTCGCGACGGCGGTCGGCCTGCTGCTGCGCTCGACGCCGGAGGGCGAGATCCGGCGCGAGGTCGTGGCCGGACGCGTGCTGTTCCACGAGCGCATCCGCGACGCGCTGGTGCGGCACATCGAGAAGGACCTCGGCCCGCTGGCGCTGCCGCGCATCCCGGTGTCGCCGGCGCCGTTCACCGTCGCCGAGTACCTGCCGACGCCGGGCGTCACGCCGTACCACGACCCCCGTCAGCACGCCGTCGCGCTGGCGTTCGTCATCCCCGTCACCGGCGACTGCGCGCCCCGTCAGGACGCGCTCGACCTCATCTGGCTGTCACCGCAGGACGCCGCCGACGACGCCGTCCAGAAGGAGATGCTCGGCGGGCACGGCATCGTGCTGCGGCAGGCGCTCGCGCACCTCGGCTTCCCGCCGGCGCCGGCCGTCGGCTAGCTGTGATGTCCAGCCAGGTTGTCCAACCGGCTGACGGGTGGAAGGCCACCGAGGGCTGAGTGGGGTCGGTGGTGGTTGTACTGGTGTAGCCATCCTGCCAGTGCTGAGCGGCGGGCGTGCTCTGAGCGGTAGAGCTTCTTGTAGGCCCAGCCATCGGCCAGGGTTCGGTGGAAGCGTTCGATCTTGCCGTTGGTCTGGGGGCGTCGGGGCCGGGTCCGCTTGTGCTTGATCTGGAGGTCGGTGCAGCTGTCGCGCCACAGGCGGGAGATGTAGGCCGGGCCGTTGTCGGACAGGACGCGTTCGACCGTGACGCCTCGTCCGGCGAACCAGGCCACGGCCCGGTGGAGCACGCCGGCCGCGGTGACGGCCTTCTCGTCGTCGTGGATCTCGGCGTAGGCGATGCGGGAGTAGTCGTCGATGACGGTGTGGACGAAGCAGGTGCCGACCTTTGGGTAGTAGCCGCGGCTCTTTACCCCGGTTCGGTCGCGGGTGGCGTTGCGGTTGCGGCTGCCTTGCTCGACGCCGACGAATCGCCAGCCCCCGCCGTCGGGGATGTTGCCGAACTTGGTGACGTCGACGTGGATCAGCTCACCTGGTCGTTCGCGTTCGTAGCGGCGGGCGGGCTCGCCGATGACCCGGTCGATGTGAGTCAGCCTGTTGAGCCGACAGCGGACCAAGACCGCGTGCACGGTCGAGGCCGGCATAGCGAGCTTCGCTGCGATCGGGACCGGCCCGAGTCGCTGTTTCCACCGCAGATGCACGATCTTGCGCTTAAGCGGCTCGCTGGTCCTGGCAGGCTGCGTATGACGGGCCGAGGACCGGTCGACCATCCCTGCCACGCCTTCGGCACGGTACCGGCGGGCCCACTTGTCGGCCGTGCGCCAGGACACGTGGAAGAACTCCGCCGCCCGCGACGGCGGCCAACCGTCATCGACGATCAGCCGCGCCAGCCGGAGCCGATGCTTCGGGGTCAGTGCCGCGTTAGCGTGAGCCATGAAGGCCTCCCTCGTGGAAGTGGGTCCTAGACAGCTCCACTCCACATCCGGGAGGCCTTCACCCATCTACGGCTCGCCGAAACCGATCGCACAACCTGCCTGGACATCACAGCTAGCGACCAAAGACGGCCAGGGGTCGACTTTCGGCGGTGGTGGCGCCGGCGCCGATGACCGACGCTGGCAGTATGGCCGAGCTGAGTGGTCCCGCCGCGTTCCCCGATCCGACGTCGGTCGAGCGGCTGCACGTGCGGCAGAAGCTCACCGCGATGGTGAACCGCTACGCCGTTCACGCCGTCGACGACCACGGTGGCGAGGGCCCGCTCATCGCGTTCGCGCAGCAGAAGCGCCTCGCCTTCAAGGAGCAGGTCACGTTCTACGCCGACGAGGAGCGGACCGTTCCGGTGTTCACGTTCAAGGCGCGCTCGACGTTCGACGTCAACGCGGGCCACGACGTCACCGATGCCGACGGCCAGCAGATCGGCTGGTTCAAGAAGGAGTTCCGCAGGTCGTTGACCCGGTCGACCTGGCTGCTGGGCTACCCGGTGCTCGGCCTCGAGGCGACCGGCACCGAGCGCAGCGGGCGCGTCGCGATCGTCCGCCGCGTCTGGAACCTCCTGCTCGAGGACGTCCCCAGCCCGTGGCGGTTCCACTTCGACTTCCGCACGGCCGATGGCACGCTGGTCATGTCCTCGGACCGCCGCCGGGCGCTGCGCGACGTCTACGACGTCCGGTTGCCCGTCCTGCCTGACGGCACCCGGCTCGACTGGCGCCTGGCCGCCGCGATGGCCGTCGCCCTCGACGCGCTGCAGTCGCGCTAGTTCGAGGAGCCGCCGCCGTCGGACGAGAGTGCCGCGATGAACGCCTCCTGCGGCACCTCGACCCGGCCGACCATCTTCATGCGCTTCTTGCCTTCCTTCTGCTTCTCCAGCAGCTTCCGCTTCCGCGTGATGTCGCCGCCGTAGCACTTGGCCAGGACGTCCTTGCGGATGGCGCGGATGTTCTCGCGGGCGATGACGCGCGCGCCGATGGCGGCCTGGATGGGCACCTCGAACTGCTGCCGCGGGATGAGCTCCTTGAGCTTGCCCGCCATGGCGACGCCGTACGCGTACGCCTTGTCCTTGTGGACGATGGCGCTGAACGCGTCGACGGGGTCGCCGTGCAGCAGGATGTCGACCTTGACGAGGTCGGCCTCCTGGTCGCCGGTGGGCTCGTAGTCGAGGCTGGCGTAGCCGCGGGTGCGCGACTTGAGCGCGTCGAAGAAGTCGAACACGATCTCGGCCAGCGGGATGGTGTAGCGCAGCTCGACGCGGTCCTCGGACAGGTAGTCCATGCCGAGCAGCGTGCCGCGGCGGGCCTGGCACAGCTCCATGATGGTGCCGACGAACTCGCTCGGCGCCAGCAGCGTGGCCCGCACCACCGGCTCGCGCACCGACGCGATCTTGCCGGACGGGAACTCGCTCGGGTTCGTGACGATGTGCTCGGCGCCGTCTTCCATGGTGACCTGGTAGACGACGTTCGGCGCGGTCGAGATGAGGTCGAGGCCGAACTCGCGCTCGAGCCGTTCGCGGACGATCTCGAGGTGCAGCAGGCCGAGGAAGCCGCAGCGGAAGCCGAAGCCCAGCGCCGCCGACGTCTCCGGCTCGTACACCAGCGCGGCGTCGTTGAGCTTGAGCTTGTCGAGCGCCTCGCGCAGGTCCGGGTAGTCAGACCCGTCCACCGGGTAGAGGCCGGAGAACACCATCGGCTTGGGGTCGCGGTAGCCGGCCAGCGCGGTGCTCGCCGGCTTCCCGGCGACGGTGACGGTGTCGCCGACCTTCGACTGGCGGACGTCCTTCACGCCGGTGATGAGGTAGCCGACCTCGCCGACGCCGAGCCCGCCGCCGGGCGTCATCTCCGGCGAGATGACGCCGATCTCGAGCAGCTCGTGGGTGGCCTTCGTCGACAGCATGAGGATGCGCTCGCGCGGCGTCAGCTTCCCGTCGACGACACGGACGTACGTGACGACACCGCGGTAGGTGTCGTAGACGCTGTCGAAGATCATCGCGCGGGCGGGGGCGTCGGGGTCGCCCTCCGGGGGCGGCACCTCGGTCACGACCCGCTCGAGGAGGTCGAGCACGCCCTCGCCGGTCTTGCCGCTCACCCGCAGGACGTCGTCGGGGTCGCCGCCGATGAGGTGGGCCAGCTCCGCGGCGTACTTCTCCGGCTGCGCCGCCGGCAGGTCGATCTTGTTGAGCACCGGGATGATCGTGAGGTCGTTCTCCAGCGCCATGTACAGGTTCGCCAGCGTCTGCGCCTCGATGCCCTGCGCGGCGTCGACCAGCAGCACCGCGCCCTCGCACGCGGCCAGGCTGCGGCTGACCTCGTAGGAGAAGTCGACGTGCCCTGGGGTGTCGATGAGGTTGAGCGCGTACGTCGTCCCGCTGCCCTGCGATGTGAACGGCAGCCGGACCGCCTGGCTCTTGATGGTGATGCCCCGCTCGCGCTCGATGTCCATGCGGTCGAGGTACTGCGCGCGCATGGACCGCTCGTCGACGACGCCCGTCAACTGCAGCATCCGGTCCGCCAGCGTCGACTTGCCGTGGTCGATGTGGGCGATGATGCAGAAGTTCCGGATCAGCTCCGGCGGGGTCGCCGACGGCACCGGCGCGTTCTCGCTGACTGGCACGCAGTTTCCTCGGGGCTTCGGGGTAGTCGTTCGGGACGGGGCGCGGTGTGCAGGGCGCACCACACATCATCCCATGGTCGGCCATGCGGGTGCGCCAGAAAAGTGATATCACTTAGCTATCTGGTTGGCCGGACTCGGCCGTGACACCTGGAGGACGCATGACCGAGACCCCCACCGCTCCACCGGACGACCCCTCGCGGCGGCCCTCGCGCCGCCCCGCCGACGGCGCCGCCGGCAGCGGCGGCGGCGGTGCTGGGGGCGACGGTGGGAGCGTCGGCTCGGCGGCACGCGACACCGCCGGCATCGACGCGCCCGTCCAGGGCGGCGCCGACGGCGCGGCGGGCGGCAGCGGCAGCCTCTACACCTGATCGCGGTGGCCGATCCCGAGCCCGACGGCGCCCGCCCGGCGCGGCGGCGCGAGCGGCACGCCATCCTGCTGCGCCTCGACCCCGCCGTCCACGAGGCGCTGACCCGCTGGGCGCAGGACGAGTTCCGCAGCGTCAACGCGCAGGTCGAACTGGTGCTGCGGAACGCGCTGCGGGCCGCCGGGCGCGAGCCGAAGGACGCCGGTCCGCTCCCCCGCCGCGGCCGCCCGCCGTCCCCGCCGGGCGACGACCTGCCCCGTCCGCCGAGTTGATCCCACCCGGCGACCCCCGCCCGCCGAGCCACCCCCGTCCAGCGGGCCGCCCCGTCCGGCGCGCCGCCCCCATCCAGCAGGCCACCCCCGTCCAGCAGGCCACCCCCGTCCAGCAGGCCACCCCCGCCCAGCGGGCCGGGCCGCACCGGCGACAGCTGAACGGTTCGGTCGTCGGCGCCGGAGCCGCCGGCCTGCCGAACGGGCGCACCCGCACGGTCGTCCTCGCACGGCCGTCCCCACGCGGTCGTCAGCGAACGGCAGGCCGGCGGCGGGTCGCGGCGCTACAGTGCCGACGTGGCCCGACTCCTCCGCGACCTCGTGCGCACCCTGCTGACCCCGCCGAAGCGACGGTCCGACCGCAACGGCGACCGCCGGGCCCGGCCATCGGCTCGTCCCGCCGATCGTCAGACGCCGGGCCGCGATGACGGCGACCAGGGCGAGGAGTCGCCGGGCCAGTTCGGCCGGAACGCGACCACGGAGGCGCACTCCGTCGGCGAGGTCCACACGTCGTACAACCCGAGCACCGACGGCGACCCCGATCCCGGCGAGATCGTCTGGACCTGGGTCCCGTACGAGGAGAACGACGGCCGCGGCAAGGACCGTCCCGTCCTCGTCGTCGCGCGCGAGCCCGGCGGCACGCTGCTCGCCGTCCAGCTGACCAGCAAGAACCACGACGGCGAGCGCGACTGGGTCGGCGTCGGTTCCGGCCGCTGGGACGGCGAGCACCGTCCGTCCTGGGTCGATATCAGCCGCGTCCTGCGCGTTCACCCCGACGGCATGCGGCGCGAGGCGGCGGCGCTCGGCCGCGACCAGTTCGACCTGGTTATCGGCGCGCTGCGCGACCGGTACGGCTGGAGTTGAGCCGCTCCCCCTGCCGGCCGTACGGCGCCGACGACCGGGGCGGGGCCGAATTGGCTGGTGAGCCGCCGCGCTGGTATTGTTAGCGGCTGCGCGTCGGCCCAGGTCGTTGACGCGCCCGGCCAACTCCTTGCCGCCGCGACGGTTCCCCACCGGCGCGTGTCCCGGACGAGGCCGACGCCCTCACGACCTATCCGAACCGACCAAAGGCATCAGTTCGTGGCGAACATCAAGTCCCAGAAGAAGCGGATTCTCACCAACGAGAAGGCGCGGCTGCGCAACAAGGCCGTGAAGTCGTCGCTGAAGACGGCCATCCGCAGGTTCCACGAGGCCGCCGACGCCGGCGAGACCGAGAAGGCCACCGAGGCCGCTCGCGCCGCCAACCGGCAGCTCGACAAGGCCGCCTCCAAGGGCGTCATCCACAAGAACCAGGCGGCCAACCGCAAGTCCTCGATCTCGAAGCGGGCCGCCTCGCTCTGAGGCCGAGCCCTTTTCGGCTCGACGACGGCGTCGCCCTCCACATCCGGTGGGCGGCACCGTTGTCATGCCCGCACGCCGCTCGCCTGGTCCACGCCGACTGAGCTGACGGCGTTGCATGCGGCCCGGTGCAGCTTGCACGACTGCCGTCCCGCTCGCCCAGATCTACCGGCGCGCCAGTGCCGCCAGGCTCCTCTCACCCACGTCGCCGACGCTCGGCAGGCGCCCGGCGACCACCCGCCGACACCCGCCCGGCACCCCGCGACCACCCGCCGACACCCGCCAGGCACCCCACGACCACCCGCCGACACCCGCCAGGCACCCCACGACCACCCGCCCACACTCGCCAGGCACCCCGCGGCCACACGCCGACACACGCCAGGCGTCGGGCTGGCGCTGCGTCGGCACCGTTGAGCGCGGCGTTCGATCGACCGTTCGGCGGTACCCGCGCCAGGTGCCGAGCTCAGGCGGCGCGAGCGGTCCCGATGGCGACCAGTGCGGTCGTGAGCGCGAGCGTCGCATCGTTGCCACCGCCCTTGACCGCGAGGTCGGCGTCGGCGACGGCGCGGATGGCGCGGGCCAGACCGGTCGGCGTCCAGCCCCGCAGCTGGCCACGCAGCACCCGGATCTTCCACGGCGGAATGCCCAGGTCACGAGCGACGTCGGCGTCGCGCATGCCGCGCGGCGCGCCGGCCAGCCGGGCCAGGGACCGCAGCGAAGTCGCCAGAGCACCCGTGACCAGCACCGGGTCGGTTCCGGTCTCGAGCGCCCAGCGCAACTGCTCGACCGCCTCGCCGGTCTTGCCCTCGACGGCGCGGTCGGCGACGACCCAGCCCTTCACTTCGGCGCGGCCCTCGAAGTACATCGCGACCACCTGACCCGTGACCTGCCCGTCCGGCGCGTCGACCGCCAGTTGGCCGGCCGCCGAGGCCAGCCCGCGCAGGTCGGCGCCGACAGCCTCGACCAGCTGCCGCGCGGCCACCTCGTCGATGCGGCCGCCCTGCCGGCGGACCTCGGCCCGCACGAACGAGACCTGGTCGTCGGGGCGGGTCAGCCGCTCGGCCGGGACCTCGTGGATGCCGGCCTTGCGCAACGCCGTGAGCAGCTTCTTGCCCTTGACCCCACCGGGATGCAGCAGCACCACGTAGATGCCCTCGATGGGCGAGGTCACGTAACCCACCAGCAGGTCGCCGACCTGTTCACTGACGTCCTGGACGTCGTTGACCAGCAGCACCCGGCTCGTGGCGAACAGCGACGGGCTGACGTGCTCGGCGAGGGCCCCGGGGGTCAGCTCGGAGCCGGACACCTGCGACACGTCGGCGTCGGCATCGGCGGCGCGCGCTGCCCGCACGACAGCGCCCGCGGCGCGTTCAGCCAGCAACGCCTCCGGACCGAAGACGAGCGTGACCGGGACGAGGGGGTCGGTCGATAGCGCAGCCATGTCGCCACACAGCATGTCACGTCCCGCCGACAACGTCCCGGCGCCCGCACGGGGTCGTCCGGTGTGCGCACCACACGGCCTGCGCCCCGCACCGGACAACCCGGTGCGTCGGCCAGGTGTCGCAGCCGGCCGGGCGGCCGCACACGCCTGCGGAGCGAACGCCGCGGCGCTGTCGCCGCTCGCGGCCCGCCGGTGACCACGCCGAGCCCGCCGTCGCCGGTGCGGACGACGGCGACGCTGCCGTGCTCGTCCGTGCGGTAGACCCGGACGCCGCTCGCCCGTAGCGCGCCGAGCACTCGCGGCGACGGGTGGCCGTAGGTGTTGTCGCCCACGCTGATCAGCGCGACCCTCGCGTCGACGCCTGCGAGCAGGCCGGCGTCCTGGTGCGGCGACCCGTGGTGAGCGACCTTGAGCACGTCGGCGTCGAGTCCCGGTGCGGACCGCAGCAGGGATCGTTGCGCCGACGGCTCGATGTCGCCGGTCAACAGCACGCTGACGCCGTCGACATCCGCCTCGACGACGATGCTGGCGTTGTTGGACTCGGACTCCGACGACTCGACCAGCCGGCCCGGCCCCAGCACGTCCAGCCGGAGCCGCTCCCCCACCTGGATGAGGTCGCCGACCCGCGGCACCGACGCCGGCACGCCCGCGGCAGCGAGCCGTCGCCGCACGCCGTCGGCCGACTCGGGCGGGTCGCCGAGCGGCGAGACGAGCACCCGGTCCACGTCGCGGCCGGTCAGGACGCCGTCGAGACCGCCGACGTGATCGGCGTGGAAGTGGGTGAGGACGAGCACCGGCACCTGCCGCACGCCGAGGCCGTCGAGGCAGCGCCGCACCAGCCGCGGCTCGGGCCCGGTGTCGACGACGACGGCGGATCGGTCGCCGGCCCGCAGCACGAGCGCGTCGCCCTGGCCCACGTCGCAGGCGACCACCAGCCATCCGGGCGGTGGCCAGCCCGGCGTCGGGACCGCCTTCAGCAGGCCGACCGCCAGCACCGCCGCGGCCGCCGCGGTGATCAGCGGACGGCGCAGCAAGACCGGCAGCGCGATGAGGCCGGTCACCGCCAGCACGACGCCCGCGACCACGCCGCCCGTGCCCGGCGGCCAGGGGACGACGGCGCCGGGTTGGTCGGCGAACCACCTCGCGACGGCGGCGATCCACCAGGCCGGCAGCGCGGCCAGCCACGCGCACCCCGTCGCGACCGGCGGCAGGACCGGGCTCACGACCGCGGCGGCCGCGCCCAGCACCGTCGCCGGCGCCACGGCCGGGGCGGCGAGCAGGTTGGCCGGAACCGCTGCCAGGCTGAGCTGACCCGACAGCCCGAGCACGATCGGCGTGCAGGCGACCTGCGCGGCCAGCGGCACGGCGACGGCGACCGCCAGCGGCCGCGGCAGCCACGCCAACGACTGTGTCCACGCAGGCACCAGCAGCAGGATCCCGGCCGTCGCCAGCACGGACAACGCGAACCCGGCGCTGCGAGCCAGCCACGGATCGAGCAGCACCAGCACGATGACCGCGGCGGCCAGCGTCGGCAGGCCGCGCCGCCGCCCGGCCACCGTCAACCCGACCACGGCGACCAGACCCATCGCAGCGGCCCGCAGGACGCTCGGCTCGGGCCGCGCGAGCAGCACGAACCCGACGACGCAGACCACGCCGACCACCGGCAACGCGTAGCCGCGCACGCGCAGCCAGCGCGCCAGCCCGAGCGCGACCACCAGCACGATCGCGACGTTCGTCCCGGACACCGCGGTCAGGTGCGTGAGCCCGGCGATCGTCATGGCTTCGCGCAGATCGTCGGAGAGCAGCGACTCGTCGCCGATGACCAGGCCCGGCACCAGGCCACGCGGATCGGGCGGCACCCCGCTGACGGCCTGGCGCAGGCCGGCCCGGAACGGCTCGGTCGCGCGGCTGGCGACGCTCGGCGGGCCGGTCGCGCGCTCGTCGGGCCCGGCGTACGGGCGGAACACGGCGGCGACGTCGTCGCGCGGACGGTCGGTGGGCTCGAGTCGTCCGGCGACGCTGACACGCTGGCCCGGCAGCAGGTCGGCCCAGGCGACGTCGCCGCTGACCAGCAGCACCGGCACCGAGACGTCGTGCGCCCGGCCGCGGCCGACGACGTGGTCGACCCGCAGGCGGCCGACGACGTATTCGGTGGCGGCGGCTTCCTCACCGGCCGGGCCGCCGCGCCGCACGACCGGATCGCGCGCGACGACTGCGTCCAGCTCGACGTGTGCGCCCGCCGCCGCGAACGTCGTGACCGGTCCGTCCCAGACTGGTGCTGCCCGGGCCGCGCCGACGGCGAACCCGGCGACCAGGCACAGCGTCGCGGCGATGAGAGCGCGGCGGCCGGCGGGTTTCAGCCGGCCGGCGGGACCTGGGCCGTCCGGCGACGCGTGGGCGGCTCGCGGACGGGCGCCGAGCAGGACGACCGTGACCATGACGACGGCGAATACGCAGCCCGCGAGGCCGGTGCGCCACGGCACCAGGACGCCGGCCAGCGCGCCGAGCCAGAGGCCGAGTGCGGCGGGCACGAGACGCAGGTCCAGCGCGTCGGCGGCGGCCGTGCCGGGCGCCGGGCCGGGCTCGGCGGGCGTCGCGTCCAGGCCAGGCTCGGCGGGCGTCGCGTCCAGGCCAGGCTCGGTGGGCGTCGCGGCCGGGCCGGGCGTGACGGGGCGCGTGGTGGCCTGCTCGGGGGCGGGTGCGGCTGGGCGGGGGATCGGCGCGCGGTTCATAGCGTCACCAGCGGTTCGAGTTGTGCGAAGCGCTGCTCGCCGATGCCGGAGACCTCGCGCAGCTCGTCGATGCTGGTGAACCGGCCGTTCTGCTCGCGCCAGTCGAGGATGCGGCCGGCCAGGGCCGGGCCGATGCCGGGCAGGGCTTCGAGTTCGGCGGCCGTCGCGGTGTTGAGGTTGACCGGCGCTTGCGTCGTCGGCGCGGCCGCACTGCCGCCGGGCGGGACCGGCGGTGCGGCCGGCGGCGGATCGGCGGTGACGAGGACCTGTTCGCCGTCGGTGAGGACGCGGGCGAGGTTGATCGGCGTCAGGTCGGCATCGGGCGTGGCGCCGCCGGCCGCCTCGATGGCGTCGACGACCCGGGAGCCGGATGGCAGCTCGACGACGCCTGGGCGGGCGACGAGGCCGGCGACGTGGATGACGATCGGCCCGCCGGTAGCCGGCGGATCGTCTGGGTTCACGGCGGGCGGGTCGCCGGTGGTTGGCGCGTTGGTGGGCGGGTCGCTGGCGGCGGTCTGGGCGGTGCCGGTGGCGACCAGTTCAGGCTCGATCGGCACAACCTCGGGCCGGGCCAGCAGGAACAGCACGGCGGCGCCGATCGCCCCGATGAGCACCACGAGCACGATGACGGCGAGCTGGATGCGTTCCAGCCCCAGCCGCCAGAACCGGGCCGGCGACGTGGCCTCGGCGGGCGGCGGTGGGTCGCCTGTGTGTTCGAGCTCGTGTTCGGGCTGAGGATCCGCGTCGCTGGGTGCTGCCGCTCGCCGGGACGCGCTGGCCGGCCGGGCCCACGGCGGCACCGGATCGGCGGCCGTGGTCGTCGCTGACGCCGAGTCGGTGGGTTGCCCCACCTGCCGGAACGGGACGGCTGAGCGGGAGTGCGGCGCCGGGTGCCGTCGAGCGGCAGGACGTGCGCCGAGCGGAGGTGCGTCGTCCGGCTCCGCCCAGAGCGCCGGCCCCGCGTCGTCGTCGGCCAGGGCAGGCGGTGGTTTGGTGCCGTCGTCCGCCAGGGCAGGCGGCGGTAGGGCGGCATCGTCAGCCAGGGTCGGCGGCGGTGCGGCGCCGTCGGCGAAGGCGGTCCCGTGCGCCCAGGGTCGACCAGCGACGTGCGCCACCCGGGCTCGGGCGAGCGCCGCCGTGTGGTCGTCGACGGAGCGGGAACGGAACGATCGCATGCCTGCGACGCTAGGCCGCCACACCGACCGAGCCGGGTGCCGAAACCGGCTTCTGTGGACAACCGACGGAACTGGTCAGGGCTGTGGACGGAGCGTCCTCCAGGCGTCGGAACCGGGTGGCGGCGAGCGAGCTGGTCGCCGCAGGTCATGCCACCGGTGTCGGCGAGCCGGCCGGGTTCAGCGGCGCGACGGACCGTCGCACCAGAGAGGCCGAGGACCGGCGAGCCGACCAGGTCCAGCGGCACGACCGGCCCGCCACGCCGAGGACCAGCGAGCCGACCAGGTCCGCGGCGCAGCGCGCTGACCAGGGCCAGCGGCACGACCGACCGCCACACCAAAGCGGCCGAAGACCAGCGAGCCGACCAGGGCCAGCGGCACTACCGACCGCCGCACCAAAGCGGCCGAAGACCAGCGAGTCGGCCGGGTCCAGCAGCGGAGTGGACCGCCGCCGGGATGGGAGACGCCGGGTCAGACGATGCAGAATTCGTTGCCTTCGGGGTCGTGGAGGACGGTCCAGGCGTTGCCGGACTGCTCGACCGTGCCGCTGACCGTCGCGCCGGCGGCGACGAGTTCGGCGACCTTGGCGGCGATGGCGGCCTGGACGTCGGCCTCCGGCGGCCGGCCTCCGGAAGCGTCGGTGTAGCGCCAGGCGCGGACGTCGAGGTGGACGCGGTTCTTCGAGGTCTTGGGCTCGGGGACCCGCTGGAAGAAGATGCGCGGCAGGACGCCGCCCGGGTCGATGATGGCGCTGGCGGAGTCCCACTGATCCTCCGGGACGTTCCAGGCGGCGAGCGCTTCGTCCCAGGTCGCGAAGCCCTCGGGCGGCGGCTCGAGCTGGTAACCGAGCGCCAGCGCCCAGAACTCGGCCAACCGGCGCGGATCGGCGGCGTCGAAGGTGAGGTTGAAGATCTCGGAGGCGATCGGCATCTTCGCATCCTGCCAGCCGCCACCGACAACCTCCGGACCGACGGCCTCCGGGTCAGACAGTGGCGGGCTGACGGCCCGAGGGCGGGCGAGAAGCGACGAGCAGGGCACGGTGACGGCGCGCGTCGGCGCAGGGGCAGTGCGGACGAGCCCGGCGACCCAGCGGGACGGCGACGGGCGGGCGGCCGGGCGGGCCGGCGGCCGGACGGGCCGGCGGCCCACTGCGGGGCCTCAGTGCGGACGAGCCCGGCGACCCAGCGGGACGGCGACGGGGCGGGCGGCCGGGCGGGCCGGCGGCCCACTGCGGGGCCTCAGTGCGGGCGAGCCCGGGGTCCGGGCGGGACGGTGACGGGGCGGGCAGAGCGGGCCGGCCGGCCGGGTGGCAGCGGCGACGGGGGCGGCGGGGGCGGGTCAGTGCGGGCTGATCACGGCGGCCAGCAGGCCAGGCCCGACGTGGGCGCCGATGACCGCGCCGACTTCGGTGACGACGACGGAGCCGAGGGTGGGGAGGCGGTCGGCGAGGCGGGCGGCGAGTTCATCGGCGCGGGCGGCGTTGTCGAGGTGGTGGACGGCGAGGTCGACGCGGCCATCGGCGGCCAGGGCACGCTCGACGGCGAGGTCTTCGAGGCGGGCGCGGGCCCGCGCCGACGTGCGCACCTTCTCGAGGAGGTCGACCCAGCCGTCGCGGAGGTGGAGCAGCGGCTTGATCGCCAACGCCGTACCCACCACGGCCGACGCGGCGCCCACCCGCCCACCGCGACGCAGGTACTCGAGCGTGTCGACGTAGAAGAAGGCGGACGACCGAACGGCGCGGTCGAGGGCGAGCGCCGCCACCTCGTCCGCCATCAGCCCGCGCTCCGCCGCCGACGCCGCCACCAGGACCGCGAAGCCGAGCCCCATGCCGAGCGACCGCGAATCGACGACGTGGACCGGGATCGGCGCGTCTCGGGCGGCCAGCCGGGCCGCGTCGGCCGTGCCGGAGAGGCTGCCGGAGATGTGCACGGACACGACGGCGCCGAACCCCTCGGCGGCGGCCGACTCGTAGGTGTCGAGGAAC
This sequence comes from Jiangella sp. DSM 45060, assembly GCF_900105175.1. Lineage (NCBI taxonomy): Bacteria > Bacillati > Actinomycetota > Actinomycetes > Jiangellales > Jiangellaceae > Jiangella > Jiangella sp. DSM 45060. Next base: position 4,412,997 of record NZ_LT629771.1, read on the forward strand.
ACGCGCGGGCTCGGCCGCGACGTCGTCACGGGCACGTGCGCCCGCAGCGCGTCGGCCACCTCCCGCGGGCCGAACCGGGTCTGGACGCCGACGCCGCCCGCGCGGCCGCCTCGCTCACCCAGGCGGCCGGCCCCGAGCCCAGAACCGGGCTCAGAGCCAGGCCCGAACCCAGCTCCAGGCCCGAACCCAGCACCGGCCCCAGGCGTCCATTCGTCCACCGCGACCCCGTCGACGACCACCTGGAGCGGCACCACCCGGATGCCGTGCTCGTCGACGTCGGCGGCGGCGAGGTGTGCCGTCGAGTCGGTGACGACCGCGACCCGCCCGGTCACGGACGTCAGCCCGGAACGACGTTGACCAGCTTGGGCGCCCGCACGACCACTGTGCGGACGGGCCGGCCGTCCAGGGACCGCTGCACCGCCTCGGACGCCAGCGCCAGCTCCCGCAGGTCGTCCTCGGTGATCGACGGCGGGACGTCCAGGCGGTCGCGGACCTTGCCCGCGACCTGGACGACGCACGTGACGGTCTCTTCGACCAGGTACCGAGGGTCGGCCACGGGGAACGGCTGGCGCGCCAGGGAGCCGGGGTGGCCCAGCCGCGACCACAGCTCCTCGGCGATGTGCGGCGCGACCGGCGCCAGCATCAGCACCAGCGCCTCGGCCGCCTCGCGGGGAACGACGTCCAGCTTGGTCAGGTGGTTGTTCAGCTCGATCATGCGGGCGATGGCGGTGTTGAACCGCATGGCCTCCATGTCGGTGCGTACGGCGTCGATGGTGCGGTGCAGCACCCGCAGCGTGGCGTCGTCGGCCGGATCGGAGCCGACGACGACCGCACCGGTCTGCTCGGAGACGATGTTGCGCCAGACCCGCTGCAGGAACCGCAGCGACCCGACGACGGCGCGGGTCTCCCAGGGCCGGGACAGGTCCAGCGGGCCCATGGACATCTCGTAGACGCGGAAGGTGTCGGCGCCGTAGTCGCGGTACATGTCGTCGGGCGTGACCATGTTCTTCAGGCTCTTGCCCATCTTCCCGTACTCACGGGTGACCGGCGCGCCGTCGAACAGGAACTGGTCGCCGGACTCGACGACCTGGTCGGCCGGCACGTACGACCCGCGCGCGTCGACATAGGCGTAGGCCTGGATGTAACCCTGGTTGAACAGCTTGTGGAACGGCTCTTCGCTGGACACGTGGCCCAGGTCGAACAGCACCTTGTGCCAGAACCGCGAGTACAGCAGGTGCAGCACGGCGTGCTCGACGCCGCCGATGTACAGGTCGACGCCGCCCACGTCGCCGTTGGCGCGCGGGCCCATCCAGTACTGCTCGACCTCGGGGTCGACCAGCCGGTCGGTGTTGGCGGGGTCCAGGTAGCGCAGCTCGTACCAGCAGGAACCGGCCCAGTTCGGCATGGTGTTGGTGTCGCGGCGGTACGTCTTGGGACCGTCGCCCAGGTCCAGCTCGACGTTCACCCATTCGGGGACGCGGGCCAGCGGCGGCTCGGGCTCGCTGTCGGCGGCGTCGGGCGGGTACGTGCGCGGCGAGTAGTCGGGCACCTCGGGCAGCTCGACCGGCAGCAGCGAGTCGGGCACCGCGATGGGCTGGTCGTTCTCGTCGTACACGACGGGGAACGGCTCGCCCCAGTAGCGCTGCCGGCTGAACAGCCAGTCGCGCAGGCGGTAGGTGACGGTGCCCTCGCCGGTGCCCTTCGACTCCAGCCACGCGATGATGGCGGCCTTCGCCTCGGCGACGCCCATGCCGTCCAGCGAGATCTCGTCGTTGGCAGAGTTGACGGCGGGTCCCTCGCCCACGTACGCCTCGCCGTCGAAGCCGTCCGGCGGCTGCACCGTGCGGATGATCGGCAGCTCGAACCGCGTCGCGAACTCCCAGTCGCGCTCGTCCTGGCCGGGCACCGCCATGATGGCGCCGGTGCCGTAGCCCATCAGCACGTAGTCGGCGACGAAGACGGGGATGCGGGTGCCGGAGACGGGGTTGACGGCGTACGACCCGGTGAACACGCCGGTCTTGTCGCGGCCCTCGGTCTGCCGCTCGACCTCGGTCTTCGCGGCGGCCTCGGCGCGGTAGGCGCTGACGGCGTCGGCGGGCGTCGCGTGCCCGCCGGTCCACGCCGGCCGGGCGTCGGCCGGCCAGGCGGACGGCGTCAGCGCGTCGACCAGCGGGTGCTCGGGCGCGACCACCATGAACGTGGCGCCGAACAGGGTGTCGGGACGCGTCGTGAAGATCTCCAGCGGGCCGGCGTCGGTGCCGAAGCGCACGTTCGCGCCGGTGGACCGGCCGATCCAGTTGCGCTGCATCGTCTTGACCTTCTCGGGCCAGTCGATGCGGTCCAGGTCGTCGATCAGCCGGTCGGCGTAGGCGGTGATGCGCATCATCCACTGGCGCAGGTTGCGCTTGAACACCGGGAAGTTGCCGCGCTCGCTGCGGCCGTCGGCGGTGACCTCTTCGTTCGACAGCACCGTCCCCAGCCCGGGGCACCAGTTCACCGGCGACTCGGACACGTACGCCAGCCGGTGGTCGTCGATGACGCGACGGCGCTCCACCTCGCTCAGAGCACTCCAGGACGCGCCGCCGGGCACCGGACGCGACCCGTCCTCGAACGCGGCGACCAGCTCGGCGATGGGCCGCGCGCGCCCCGCCGACTCGTCGTACCAGGACTCGAAGATCTGCAGGAAGATCCACTGCGTCCACCGGACGTAGCCGGGGTCGATGGTCGCGAACGTGCGCCGGTTGTCGTGCGCCAGCCCCAGCCGGCGCAGCTGCCGCCGCATGGTCGCGATGTTCTCTTCGGTGGTCTTGCGCGGGTGCTGGCCGGTCTGGACGGCGTACTGCTCGGCCGGCAGCCCGAACGCGTCGTAGGCCAGCGCGTGCAGGACGTTGTCGCCGCGCATGCGCCGGTAGCGGCCCAGCACGTCGGTGGCGATGTAGCCCAGCGGGTGCCCGACGTGCAGGCCCTTGCCGGACGGGTACGGGAACATGTCCATCACGAAGAACTTGTGCTCGGGCAGCTCGGCGCCGGGCTCGGCCAGCGGGCCGGTGGGGTTGGGCGCGTTGAACGTGCCCTCGTGCTCCCAGCGGTCCTGCCAGCTCTGCTCGATCTGGCCGGCCACCTCGGCGGTGTAGCGGTACGGCGCGTCGTCGGCAGGCGTGGTCGTCGGGCCGGTGTGCGTCTGGCTCATCGGAATTCGTCCCTCATCTGTGGTCGGGGGCCCGGAACTAACTGGCACCTAAAAGAAGGGACCCCTCACGCAGGAGGGGTCAGCCGCGCCGACGTGACGCCGCTGGAGGGCGTCCGTTTCAAGTCAGCGCGGCCCGATAAGGAGCAGCAGGCCTCGCACGTTGCCAGAATAGCGCACCGGCCGGGCAGGCGGCCCTAGGGTTGCGGTCATGGACGTCCCCGGCTGGGTGTGGACGCTGACGGTGGCCGGCATCGCCGGGCTGCTGGCCTTCGACTACGTCGTCCATGTCCGCAAGGCGCACGTCCCGACGCTGCGCGAGGCGGCCGTGTGGTCGGCGCTGTACGTCGGCATCGCCATCGCGTTCGGCCTGGGCGTCCTCGTGTTCGGTGGCGCGGCGATGGGCACCGAGTACTTCGCCGGCTACCTCACCGAGAAGGCGCTGTCGGTCGACAATCTGTTCGTCTTCCTCGTCATCCTGCACAGCTTCCGGGTGCCGCGGGAGTACCAGCAGAAGGCGCTGCTGTTCGGCATCACGTTCTCGCTGATCGCCCGCACCGCGCTGATCTTCGTCGGATCGGCGCTGATCAACACGTTCGCGTGGGTGTTCTACGTGTTCGGGCTGGTGCTGCTGGTGACGGCGGGCAACATGCTCAAGCCGCGTGGCGGCGAACCGGACGAGGGCGAGAACGTCGCCGTCCGCCTCGCCCGGCGGCTGTTCCACACGACCGACGACTACGAGGACGGCCGGCTGTTCACCGTCCGCGACGGCCGCCGCGCGATGACCCCGCTGGTGCTGGTGATGGTGGCGCTGGCCGGCACGGACGTGCTGTTCGCGCTGGACTCCATCCCGGCGATCTTCGGGCTGACGCAGAACGTGTACCTGGTGTTCACGGCCGTCGCGTTCTCGCTGCTCGGGCTGCGCCAGCTGTACTTCCTCATCGACGGGCTGCTGGACCGGCTGATCTATCTGGCCTTCGGGCTGGCGGTGATCCTGGGGTTCATCGGCGTGCGGCTGATCCTGCACGCGCTGCACGAGAACAACCTGCCGTTCGTCAACAACGGCGAGCCGGTCGAGGTGGTCGAGCTCAGCACCGGTCTGTCGCTCGGCGTCATCGTCGTGGTGCTGGTGGTGACGATCGTCGCGTCGCTGGTCAGCCGGACGGGGCGGGCACAGACGGCCATCGCCAACGCCCGCCGGCACGCGACCGCCTACCTCGACTCCGAGTACACCGCCGACCCGGCCGAGCGGGAGCGGATCTTCCAGTGCCTCGTCGACGAGAAGCAACAGATCATCGCGCTCGGCCCGAGGTACCGGCAGATGGCCCGCGACGCCGACGGCCTGCTGGAGTTGGCCGACCGGGCCAAGGCCAGCCACGACGCGGCGGTGTCGCGCGGCGAGGCGCCGACCGGCCCGCACCACTGACGGCGGGGGTCAGAACACGAGGTACCAGCGGTCCCAGAACTCGATGGTGATGAGCATCGCGATGATCAGGAACCACACCGTGACGATGAGCCCGCGGCTCTCGACGACGGTCCTGCGCAGCCATGCGGGCGCCTTGAGGTGCCCCTCGGAGAGGTTGTAGCCGGTGGTGTAGACGAAGATCGGGATGGTGACGACCCAGACGACCATGCAGTACGGGCACAGCGCCCCGATGTAGTACGTGGTCTGCGTGAACAGCCAGGTGACGAACACCGCGCCGCCCAGCGCGCCGGTGTTGAGGCCGAGCCAGAACCAGCGCGGCAGCTTGGCGCCCGTCAGCGCCACCACACCGGCGGTGATGACGACCGGGAACGCCGCGACACCGATGATCGGATTGGAGAAGCCGAACAGCGACCCCTGCCAGCTCTCCATGACGGTGCCGCAGGTGACGATCGGGTTGAAGCTGCAGGAGGGCGTGTAGGCGGGGTCCTCGAGCAGGCGTATGCGCTCGATGACCAGCATCGCCGACGCGAACAGGCCGATCGCGCCGCCGACGGCCAGCAGCCAGCCGAGGACCTTGATCGAGGCACGCGTCTCGGGGAGCTCGAACTCGGCGTCCTCGAGGTGTTCCTTCTCCTGCACGGCCATGACTCACCCGGGGTTGTTCGTAGGGATCCGACGGCTCCTCAACGTACGCTACCCGCGTTTGGTGCCGCAGGGGCCGATGGTCCTTTGACCATATGCGAGGATTGCAGCAATGCACTGGTCAGGGCGACGTTCCACCGGCGGGCCGCTGGCGGCTGCCGTCGTCGCGGTGGCGGCGCTCGTCGTCGTGCTGGCGCTGGCCGTCGGGCCGGCCGAGGTGCGCGAGCCGGGCTGGCTGAGCGGCACCGCCGATCCCGCGCGGGTCGAGCCGGTCGAGCCGCCGCCCACGTTCGACCTCGGGCAGACGGGGCAGCCGATTCCCGACGGCGGGACCGGCGGGTTCTCCGTGCCGTGGCCGGTCGTGCTGACGATCGCGGCGCTCGCCGCGGCGTACCTCGCCTATTACCTGCTGCGACGGCTGTTGCCGGAGCTGCGGGGACGGGTGGCGCGCCGGCGGACGGTGCTCGGCGGGCACGTCGAGGCGCTGGACGACCCCGGCGCCGCCGACGACCTGCGCGACGGCGCCCGTTCGGCCGCGACCGCGCTGGCCGGACCGGCGCCGGACGCCGCGGCGGCGGTGGTGGCGGCGTGGCTGGCGCTGGAGTCGGCCGCGGCCGGCACTGGGGCGGCCCGCGACCCGGCCCAGACGCCGACGGAGTTCACGGCCGCGCTGCTGCGCCGTCACCACGCCGACGAGGGTGCGGTGGCGACGCTGCTCGGGCTGTACCACCGGGCCCGGTTCGCGGCCCGGCCGGACCTCGGGCCGGACGACGTCGACGCGGCGCGGCGGGCGCTCGGCCTGGTGGTCGAGACGATCGGAACGGCGGCGGCCCGATGAGCCGCCGGGTGCTCGTCCGGGCCGTCCTGCTGGGCGCGGCCGCCGGGGCCGTGACCTGGCTGTTCGGCGTCCAGGGCGGGCGGCCGATCCTGATCGGCGCCTGTGTGACGGCCGGGACGCTGGCCGTGCTGGGCATCGAGCCCGGCTGGTACGGACGCTGGCCGGCCCGGCCGAAGCCGGCGTCCGGCGGCGGGTCCGGGCAGGTGTGGCGGCTGGCCAACCGGCTACGCCGCTACGAGAACGACTACGACCCCGCGTTGCACCAGCGGCTGCGCTCGCTCGCCGCCGCCAGGCTGCGACGGCTGGGGCTGGAGTGGGACGATCCGCGGGCGGCCGAGGCGCTCGGCCACGACGTGCATGCGACGCTGTCCGCCGCGGCGATGCGGCCCAGCCTGCGCGACGTCGACGCGGTGCTGAGCGCGATCGAACGACTCGACAAGCCAGAAGGAGCCGGTCCATGACGACCTCCAGCAGCACGGCCCTCCCGGTCGCCGAGGTGGCCCGCGTCGGGTCGGAGGTCCTCGACGGCGTCGGGACGGCGGTCGTCGGGATGCGGCGGACGCTGCGGCTGGCGCTGGCCGCGATCCTGGCCGGCGGGCACGTCCTGTTCGAGGACGTCCCGGGACTGGGCAAGACACTGGCCGCGCGCAGCCTGGCCGCGGCGCTGGGGCTGGAGTTCCGCCGGCTCCAGTGCACGCCCGACCTGCTCCCGGGCGACGTCACGGGGTCGTTCGTGTGGGATCCCGGGACGCGCGAGTTCGGGTTCCGGCCGGGACCGGTGTTCGCGGGCCTGCTGCTGGCCGACGAGATCAACCGGACGCCGCCGAAGACGCAGTCGGCGCTGCTGGAGGCGATGGCGGAGCGGCAGGTGACGGTGGAGGGCCGCACGTTCGCGCTGCCGCGGCCGTTCCACGTCCTGGCCACGTCGAACCCGGTCGAGTACGAGGGCACCTACCCGCTGCCGGAGGCGCAGCTGGACCGCTTCATGCTGCGACTGTCGGCGGGCTACCTGGAGCCGCCGGACGAGGCGCAGGTGCTGGCCAGGCGCATCGCCCGGCGTCAGGAGGCGGCCGAGGTCGAGCCGGTCGTCGACGCCGAGACGGTGCGCGGGCTGCAGGCCGGCGTCGAGAGCGTCGACGCGGACCCGTCGATCGTCGCGTACTGCGTCGACCTCGCCGCCGCCACGCGGCGGCACCGGGCGGTCGAGGTGGGCGCGTCGCCGCGCGGGTCGCTGGCGCTGCTGCTCGCCTCACGGGCGCTCGCGGTGCTCGACGGCCGCGACTACGTGCTGCCGGAGGACGTGAAGGAGGTCGCGGTGTCCGCGCTGGCGCACCGGCTGACACTGACGCCGGAGGCGTGGACCACCCGCCTGCGCACCGCCGACATCGTCACCGAGGTGCTCGGACAGGTCCCGGGCCCGGCCTCGGGCCGATGAGCCGCGACCTCGTCTGGCGGGCCACGCCGGCGCTGGCCCGGTCGCTGCTGCTGCCGGCGCTGCTGGCCGCGACGGGGCTGGCGCTGGGCCGCGCGGACTTCGTCCTGCTCGGCGTCCCGCTGGTCGTGGGCACCACGCTGGCGCTGGGGACGGCGGCCGAACGGCGTGCGCGGCGGCCGCCGCCCGAGGTGCGCGCCATCGGGCCGCGGATCCTCGACGCCGGCCGGTCCGTCCCGGTCGCGGTCCGGCTCGGGCCGTCCGACGCGCAGCTGGTCGCGACGGTGCTGCCGCCGGCCGAGGCGGGCGGCGACGCCGACGCCGTCGCGGTGGCCGCGCCCGCGGACGGCGAGCGGCAGCTGGTGGTCGAGGTGACGGCGCCGCGCTGGGGTGCGCAGCAGCTGGCCCGTCCGGACCACCTCGCGGCCGCCGCCGACGGCCTGCTGGTCGCCGGGCCGGTCGCCGGCACGCCGTACACCGCGCAGGTGCTGCCCGCCGTCGCGCCCGCCCTGCCGCCCGGGCCGCTGCCGCCGCGTCCGGCCGGCATGGTCGGCGCGCACCGCACCCGCCGTCCCGGCGAGGGCACCGAACTGCACGACGTGTCGCCGTTCCAGCCCGGTGACCGGCTGCGGCGCATCGACTGGCGGGTGACGGCGCGCCAGGCCGGCCCGCGCGAGACGCTCTATACGCGGCACACGCTGGTCGACGCCGACGCGGACGTCGTCTGCTGCCTGGACAACCGCTACGACCTCCCCGCCGACGTCGCCGCCTGGCTGGACCTCGGCGAGCACGCCGAACGGCCCGGCCGCACCAGCATCGACGTCGCCGTCGACACCGTCGCGTCGGTCGCGGCCGCCTACATCGAGCACGGCGACCGCGTCGGCATCCTCGACCTCGCGCGCCCGCTCGACCCCGTCCACCTGGGCAGTGGCCGCCGGCACCTGCTCCGGCTGCGCACGCACCTCGCCCGGCACACGCGGCGGCCCGGATCGGGCGACGCGCTCCCCGCGCCCCGGCACGCCCCGCGGCTGCCGCCGGGCGCGATCGTCGTCGTCACCTCGGTCTTCCTGGACGACGCGCCAGGCACGCTCGCGGTGACGTGGCGGCGGCGCGGGCATCCGGTGGTCGCGGTCGACGTGCTGCCGGCGCCGCTGGTCCTCGACGCCGCCGACGCCGCGACGACGCTGGCGGCCCGGCTGGTGCTGGCCGAGCGGCAGGAACGGATCCGGGCGCTGGAGGCGGCCGGCGTGCCCGTCAGCGCGGCCGACCCGGCGGCGCTGGGTCTCGGCCTGGCCCGGCTGCGGCTGCTCGCCCGCGGGGTGCGACGGTGACGGCGGCGGCCGCGCCCGGCGCGCCCGGCGCGCCCGGCGCGCTGGGACCGGCGCTGCCGGGCTGGGCGCTGCGCCCGGCGCTGGCGGCGTCCGTCGTGGTGACGGTGCTCGCGGTGGCCGGCTGGACGCCGGTGTCGCCGGTCGTGCTGGCGGTGGCGCTGCTGGCCGGCGGCTCGGCGACGGCGCTGCCGGCCTCGCACGCGACGACGGCGTTCCTGGCGGTGTGCGCGCTGTGCGGGCTGGCTGCCGACGGCGCGATCACGGGCTGGCTGAGTCTCGCGGTGCTCGGCGCGCACGCCACCCACGTGACGGCGTCGCTGGCCGCCGTCGTGCCGCCGCGGTCGACGGTGGAGTGGGCGGCGCTGCTGCCCTCGCTGCGCCGCTTCGCGGTAGCGCAGGCCGCCGGCCAGCTGTTGGTGCTGCTGGCGTGGGCGCTCTCCTGACTGACGCGGCCGGCCGCGGTCAGGGGTGGTGGGCGCAGCGGTCGTCGACAAGCACCTCGACCGCGGTGTCGCCCGCCAGCACGCACGACGGCGGCAGCGTGAACCAGCGCAGCGCCTCGAACTCGTCCGACAGCCCGGTCGGCCCGTCCTCGACGTCGTCCGGCCGGCCGGCCAGCACGTCGCGCGCGTCGGCCAGGTGCTCGGCGAGCGCGTCCTCACCAACCCGCTCGTGCCGCTCGGCGCCGACCAGTAGGCCCTGCTCGTCGTAGCGCAGCCCCGTCAGCCGGACCGGCGGGCGCGACGTCCCCTCGCGGTGCCGCCACAGCCCGGTGTGCGGGTCGAAGCCGTAGTCGGGCAGCAGGCGTTGGCCGTCGCGGGCGATCAGCGCGACCGCGTCGACCAGGTAGTCGCGGACGGTGTCGGAGATGAAGTAGTTGAAGTTCAGGCGGGTCCAGCCGGGCTTGATGCCCTCGCAGCCGACGCCGACGACGTCACGGAAGCCGCGCGACTCGTCCGGACCGACGGACAGCAGCCGGTGGCCGTACGGCCCCGCGCAGGAGCAGCCGCCGCGGGCCTGGATGCCGAACAGGTCGTTGAGCAGCGCGACGACGAAGTTGTGGTGCAGGAAGCGGGCGCCGTGGCGGATGCGGAACGACACGATGGACAGCCGCGGGACGTCGGGGTTGCCGAGCACGTCGATCTGCGGCACGTCCCGCCAGCGGCGCAGCGCGTGGCGCCAGAGCGCCTCCTCGCGCTCTTGGATGAGGTCGGTGCCGACGGCGTCCTTGAGCCCGAACACCAGCCCGGCCCGGATCGACTCGACGATGGCCGGCGTGCCGCCCTCCTCGCGGGCGACGGGGTCGTCGAGGTAGCGGTGCTCGTCGGGGCTGACGAACTCGACGGTGCCGCCGCCGGGGACCGACGGGACCTCGTTGCGCACCAGCGCGCGGTCGACCACCAGCACGCCGGGGGTCTGCGGCCCGCCGACGAACTTGTGCGGCGACAGGAAGATGGCGTCCTTGTGGTCGCCGGCGCCGGGCGCGCTCTCGGCCATGCGGATGGGGACGTACGGCCCGGCGGCGGCGTAGTCCCAGAACGACAGCGCGCCGTGCTCGTGCAGCAGGGCCGCGATGCGGTCGGCGTTCGTCAGCACGCCGGTGACGTTGGACGCCGCCGAGAAGCTGCCGATGCGCAGCGGCCGGTCGGCGTACGCCCGCAGCAGGTCGTCGAGCTGGCGCAGGTCGATGTGGCCGTCGGCATCGGTGTCGACCGCGACGACGTCGGCGATGGTCTCGCGCCACGGCAACTCGTTGGAGTGGTGCTCGTACGGCCCGACGAACACCACCGGCCGGTTCTGCGGGACGTCGTACAGGACGCCGTGCCGCTTGGGCGCGCCGGCCGGCAGCCGCAACTCGAGGATCGCGACCAGCTTGTTGACGGCGGACGTGGCGCCGGACCCGGTGAAGACGACCAGGTGGTCGTCGGTGCCGCCGACGGACTCGCGGATGGTCCGGCGGGCGTCCTCGCGCAGCAGCGTCGTCTGCAGGCCGGTGCCGGAGCTCTCGGTGTGCGTGTTGGCATAGAGCGGCAGCACCTGCTCGCGGACGAAGTCCTCGATGAAGTCCAGCGACCGTCCCGACGCGGTGTAGTCGGCGTACGTCATGCGGCGGGCGCCGTACGGCCCGTGCAGGACCTCGCCCTCGCCGATGATGCCGCGGCGTATGCGCTCGATCAGCGACGTCGTGACCATGCCGGCCCCCTCTTCCGTGTTCTCCCAGGATGCACCCTCTGGGGGCCACTGGAGTGGTTCGTGGTCGCTGGTGGTGCGGCTCGGTGGTTGCCGCCGGTGCGGTCCTGGTCGCCCGATGGTGCGGCTCGGTGGTTGCCGACGGTGCGGTTCGCGGTCGGCAGGGATGGGCAGCGGTGCGGTTCGCGGTGGGCAGCGGTGCGGTTCGCGGTGGGCAGCGGTGCGGTTCGCGGTCGGCGGTGGGGGTCGGGCCCCTCCCGGCCGGGAGGGCACCCACCCTACGGGCGGGCCGCGTTGACCAGGCGTGAACGCCGGCCGGTCCAGCAGGCATCAACCCGTGCCCGGCCAGGCGTCAACCCTCTGACCCCGCTTGGTCGCCTGATCATCTTCGGAGGAACGATCAGGGGACGAACACGCCGCGGACTGGGTCGGTAGGTCACCTGATCATCTCCACCAGGTGGACAAGAAACGATCAGGTGACGTACCGGCCGCCAACCGTGGCAGTACGTCACCTGATCACCGCCAGGCCGGCCGGCCTGGCGGGCGGAGGCTGGAGGTCGGCGGAGGGGTCGGGCCCCTCCCGGCCGGGAGGGCACCCACCCTACGGGCGGGCCGCGTTAACCAGGCGTGAACCGCCAGCTGGTCAACACCGGACGTGACCTGCCGCCCGGCCGGCCGGCGGAGGCTCGAAGTCGGCGCAGGGGTCGGGCCCCTCCCAGCCGGGAGGGCACCCACCCTACGGGCGGGCCGCGTTAACCAAGCGTGAACGGCCGATCGATCCCCCGGCGTGAACCCCGGCTGGTCACCGCCGGCGAACCGCCAGCCGGCCGCCCGGGCGCGGACCACCCGGAGCCCGCGGAAACCGCCGTCACGCGTTTCGTGACTTTTTGGTAGCCAACGGGTGAATGTTTACCTACGCTGTGACACCACGTTCGTGCCCCCGGCAGAGGGAGTCACACCGATGCCCGACCTCGACGACGTCCCCGGCCGGCGGCGGCTGCTCCCGCTGCTCGACGGTGCTCGCGGCGGCCGCAGCGCCATGACCTGCCGCTACCGCTGCGCCGACGCCTGCGCTCACGAAGCACCCAACACCAGCGACAACGCCTACTTCGGCGACATCGTCGAGGCCGCCGTCAGCCGCCGCGGCCTGCTCCGGGGCGGGGCCGTCGCGGCCGCCGTCGTGGTCGGGGGCGGGTCCGGCACCCTGGCCGCCGTCGCATCCGGCGGCGGCCCCACCGACACAGCAGTCCCGCCCAGGCCGGACCACTCGGACGCACCCGAGTACGGCCGGCCGGTCGGTTTCCGCCCGGTCGGCGACAACACGCTGGACGCCGTCGTCGTCCCGAACGGGTACGACTGGTCGGTCACCATCGCGTGGGGCGATCCGCTGTTCCGTGGCGCGCCGGAGTTCGACTTCGAGCACCAGACGGCGGCCGCACAGCGCGAGCAGTTCGGCTACAACTGCGACTTCGTGGCCGTCTACCCGCTGGACCGCCGCTTCGAGCGCGCGCTGCTCTGGGTGAACCACGAGTACACGAACGAGGAGCTGATGTTCCGCGGCTGGACGGGCGCGGAAGGCGCCACCGTGGAGCAGCTGCGTATCGCGATGGCGGCGCACGGCGGATCGATCGTCGAGATCGAGCGGGTCGGCGACACCGGCGAGTGGCGCCCCGTCGACGGACGCCGGCGCTACAACCGGCGCATCCACGCCGGCACCCCGTTCCGCGTCACCGGCCCGGCCGCCGGCAGCGACCTGCTGCGCACGGCGGCGGACCCGGAGGGAACGACCGTCCTGGGCATGCTGAACAACTGCGCCGGCGGCACCACGCCGTGGGGCACCGTGCTGACCGGCGAGGAGAACGTCAACCAGTACTTCGGTGCGTCCGCCGACGTCACCGACCCCGAGACGGCCGCGCGATACACCCGCTACGGCATCCGCACCACCGCCGGCACCAGCCGCGCCTGGGAGCGCGCCGACGCCCGCTTCGACGTCAGCGGCGAGCCGAACGAGCCGAACCGGTTCGGCTGGGTCTGCCAGATCGACCCGTACGACCCGCGCTCGACGCCGCACAAGCTCACCGCGCTGGGCCGGTTCAAACACGAGGGCGCGACGACGGCGCTGACGGCGGACGGCCGGGTCGCGGTCTACATGGGCGACGACGAACGGTTCGAGTACGTGTACAAGTTCGTGTCGTCGGGCCGGTTCCGCACCGGCAGCGGCGACCGCGACCGCCGGCACAACCTGGCCCTGCTCGAGGACGGCGACCTCTTCGTCGCCCGGTTCACCGGCGACAGCCCGGCCGCCGAGATCGACGGCTCCGGCCGGTTGCCGTCCGATGGGTTGTTCGACGGCGCCGGCGAGTGGCTGCCGCTGGTCAGCGGCGGCGAGAGCGCCGTCGACGGCATGAGCGTCGAGGAGGTGCTGGTGTTCACCCGGCTGGCCGCCGACCGCGCCGGCGCGACGAAGATGGACCGCCCCGAGGACGTCGAGCCGCACCCCGTCACCGGCACCGTCTTCATGGCGCTGACCAACAACGATCGCCGCACCCCCGCTCAGGCCGACGAGGCCAACCCACGGGCCACCAATCGGTGGGGGCACGTCATCGCGCTGGACGAGGACGGCGGCGACGCGGCCGCGACGACGTTCACCTGGTCGATCGTGCTGGTCGCGGGTGACCCCGACGACTCGTCGACGTACTACGCGGGCTTCGACAAGTCACAGGTCAGCATGATCAGCTGCCCCGACAACGTCGCGTTCGACCCGTCCGGACGGCTCTGGCTGGCCACCGACGGCATGCCGGGGTCGGTCGGCGCCAACGACGGCATGTTCGTCATGCCCCTCGACGGTGACGACGCCGGCCACCTGCGCCGGTTCGCCTCGGTCCCGGTCGGCGCCGAGTGCTGCGGCCCGTGCATCACACCCGACGGCCGCACCGCGCTGATCGCCGTCCAGCATCCCGGTGAGGAGGACGGCGCCTCCCCCGAGGCGCCCGCGTCTACGTTCCCCTACGGCGACCAGCCGCGGCCGTCCGTCGTCACCGTCTGGCGCACCAGCCCGACCGGCGGCCCGTTCATCGGGGACTGAGCTCGGGGGGTGGGAAGGGCGGGCCGGCGTTCCTCGTCCGCGCGTCGGCACCGTCCCACCCCTGGTCAGAGCCTTAGCACAGGCTCTCCTAACTCATTTGTCCTTTACCTGCTGTTCGTCCTGACGTGGTGGTTCCCGTTCGCACCAGTTCCTAGGTTCTGGTGAGAACGTGCCGGAGCTGTGACGAAGGGACTCCCATGCCCGAACCCGAAGGTGCCCAGCGCCGCCGCCTGCTGCCCGTCCTGGGCGGCGTGCACGGCGGCCGCAGCGCCATGACGTGCAAGTACCGCTGCGCCGACGCCTGCTTCCACCCGGTGCCGAACGAGAGCGACAACGAGTACTTCGGCGACATGGTGAACAAGGCGATGTCGCGGCGCGGCCTGCTCCGCAGCGGCGCCGTGGCCGCGCTGGTCGTCGGGTCCGGTGTCGGGAGCGGCGCGCTGGCCGCCGCCGCTGCCCCGGCGAGCACGACGTCGTCCGGCCCGAAGCCGCCGAACCCGAGCTTCCCGGACGTGCCCGAGCGCGGCCGCCCGGTCGGCTTCCGCTCCGTCGGCGACAATACGCTCGACACCATCGTCGTGCCCAACGGCTACGACTGGTCGGTGACGGTGGCCTGGGGCGACCCGATCTTGCCGGGCGCGCCCGAGTTCGACTTCGACCACCAGACCGAGGCCGCGCAGCTGCAGCAGTTCGGCTACAACTGCGACTTCGTGGCGATCCTGCCGCTGGACCGCAACTTCACCAAGGGCCTGCTCTGGGTGAACCACGAGTACACCAACGAGGAGCTGATGTTCCGCGGCTGGACCGGCGCCGCCGCGGCGACCGTCGACCAACTGCTCATCTCGCAGGCCGCGCACGGCGGCTCCGTCGTCGAGATCGAGCGGGTCGCCGAGACCGGCGAGTGGCTGCCCGTCACCGGCCGCCGCCGCTACAACCGGCGCATCCACACCAAGACCCAGTTCGCCGTGACGGGCCCGGTGGCCGGCAGCGACCTGCTCAAGACCAGCGCCGACCGCACCGGCACGAAGATCCTCGGCATGCTGAACAACTGCGCCGGCGGCACCACCCCGTGGGGCACCATCCTCACGGCCGAGGAGAACTTCAACCAGTATTTCGGCGCGTCGGCGGCCATCACCGACCCGGCCGTCGCGGCCCGCTACGCCAGGTACGGCATCCGCACCGCCGCCGGCACCGAGCGCGGCTGGGAGAAGACGGACAAGCGCTTCGACCTCGCGCAGGAGCCGAACGAGCCGAACCGGTTCGGCTGGATCGTCGAGATCGACCCGTTCGACGCCGACTCAACCCCGCGCAAGCACACCGCGCTCGGCCGGTTCAAGCACGAGGGCGCGACCATCTCCATCGCCGAGGACGGCCGCGCCGTCGCCTACATGGGCGACGACGAGCGGTTCGACTACGTGTACAAGTTCATCTCGAAGAACGCGTACCGCCCCGGTAACAGCAAGCGCGACCGCGACTCCAACCTGCGGCTGCTGGAGGAGGGCGACCTCTACGTCGCGAAGTTCACCGGCGACAGCCCGGCCGGCGAGATCGACGGCACCGGCAAGCTGCCCTCCGACGGCGAGTTCGACGGCACCGGCCAGTGGCTGCCGCTCGTCGTCGGCGGCAAGAGCAAGGTCGACGGCATGTCGGTCGAGGAGGTCCTCACCTTCACGCGCCTCGCCGGCGACAAGGTCGGCGCCACGAAGATGGACCGCCCCGAGGACGTCGAGCGCAACCCCGTCACCGGCACCGTCGTCATCGCGCTGACGAACAACACCGCGCGCAACGCGTCCACCGGCGTCGAGGAGCCGAACCCGCGTCTGAACAACAAGTGGGGCCACATCGTCGGCATCGACGAGGACGGCAACGACGCGGCGGCGCTCACCTTCACCTGGCGGATCCTGGTGCTGGCGGGCAATCCGTCCGACCCGTCGACCTACTACGACGGCTACGACAAGTCGCAGGTCAGCCACATGTCCTGCCCGGACAACGTGGCCTTCGACCCAGCCGGCCGGCTCTGGATCTCCACCGACGGCATGCCCGGCGCCAGCAGCATCGCCGACGGCCTGTTCGTCATGCCGGTCGAGGGCGACGACAAGGGGCATGTCCGCCGGTTCGCGTCGGTGCCGCGCGGCGCCGAGTGCTGCGGCCCGTTCATCACGCCGGACGGCCGCACCGCCACCATCGCGGTGCAGCACCCGGGTGAGGGCAGCGGCGCCTCGCCGGACAACCCCCTCTCGACCTTCCCGTACGGCGACCAGCCGCGGCCGTCCGTGGTCACGGTGTGGCGCAAGAGCCCGACGGGTGGTCCGTTCATCGGCGACTGACGCTCGTCCCGTTAGGGCTCCGGCAGCCTGCCGGGGCCCTTTCGCCGTTCCCGGACTCCGCGTAGGGTGGGAGAGCGCTTTCCGTCCGCGTCGCGCAGGAGGTTCGTCGTATGGGTGCAGGGCGGCCGGGGTTCCCCGGCGGAACGGCGGTCAGCCATCTCACCGTCTACGACTGGCCCGGTGACGACGGACTGGCCGGCGGGTCGCCGCACCTCCACACGGCGTCGGGCGAGGGGTACGTGGTGGTCGGCGGCAGCGGCCGGCTCGAGACGCTGAGCGCCGAAGGTGTGGGCTCGCACCCGCTGACCGCCGGCACCGTGCTGTGGTTCACGCCGGGGACGGTGCACCGGCTGGTCAACGACGGCGGCCTGCAGATCGTCGTCGTCATGCAGAACGCCGGACTGCCCGAGGCCGGCGACGCCGTCTTCACCTTCCCCGACGAGGTGCTGGCCGATCCCGTGCAGTATGCGGCGGCTGCCGCGCTGCCGTCTGGGCCTGGTTCCGGGCTCGCGGAGCATGCGATCGCCGCCGCGGCCCGGGCCCGCCGCGACCTCGCGCTGGCCGGCTTCGCCGACCTCCGTCGCCGCGTCGAGGTGGAGGGGCCGGCCGCGCTGTCGTCGCTGTACGAGCGGGCCGGTGCGCTGGTCGCGGCCAAGGTGCCCGGCTGGCAGTCGACGTGGTCGCGGTCGGTGCGCGCGGAGGTCGACGAGACCGGCCGCGTGCTGACCGCCCTCGCCGGCGCCGACGCGAGCCACCTTCACGCCGCGTCGGTGCACGTCGGTGAGCGGCGCGAACAGCCCTACCGGTACGGCATGTGCGGCCGGCTGCGCACCTGGGACGTGGCCGCGCTCGTGGGATAACGGCACATGCTCCGTCGCGGCCGAGTCTGTCGGTGCCCGCCCGTAGGGTGGGCCCCACCCGGGCCGGGAGGGGTCCACCTACCAGCCAACGCGACGTCGCCAAACGCACCGGCCGAGACCGCCGAGACGACCGTGTGCCGCCGGACACCGGGAGCGCCACCCGGTGTTCAACCGGCATTCAGCGACGATCCGTAGCATCCCGGACACCCCCACCCCTGGAGGACCCCGTGCGCCTACCCAGACCGTCCCTACTCCGGACCGCGACCCTGGCCACCGCTCTTGCCGTCGCTCTGCCGGTCACCGCCCTCAGCGCGGCGACCGTCGCGGCGCCCGCGGCAGCGGAAACGGCCGAGACAGACGAGCCCGCAGTCATCCTCAGCGAGGACTTCGAGGGCGGTGAGATCCCGGTCGGCTGGAACCCCGTCGACGGCCAGTGGTCGGTGTCGGACGGGCGGCTGGTCGGCGTCAGCACGTCGTCGAGCCAGTTGTCGCGCATCACGTTCGGCCCGCACCTGCGCAACTTCCGGGTCGAGGTGACGGCGCGGTTCGAGCAGGTCGCCAACGCCGCCCGGTGGACCGCCGTCGGCATGGACATCGCGCCCGACGGGTCGACGCCGTGGTGGATCGCGACCATGCGCAGCGGCACCACCGCCGCCAACGGGCTCGAGTTCGCCCAGCGCACCACGTCAGACGGCTGGAACGTGACGAACACCGCCGCCGCGCCGCACGCGGCCGGCACGGGCCGGGACGTCCGCATCGCCGTCGAGGTGCACGGCAGCCGGGCCACCTGGATCTTCGACGGCCAGGAGGTCATGCGCACCAGCGCCCTGCAACGCAGCGAGGGCGGCGTGCTCGGCCTGATCGTGAACGGCAGCACCGTATCCTTCGACGACCTCGTCGTCACGGAGCTGGAGGAGGAGCCGGTGATCCGACCGGTCGGACCCGGGTCGACGCCGGCCGTGGTGGCGCACCGCGGCTACTCGTCCGTCGCGCCCGAGAACACCCTCGCCGCGGTGGAGTCCGCGCTGCGCAGCGGCGCCGACTACGTCGAGGTCGACGTCGCGAGCAGCGCCGACGGCGTGCCGATCATCCTGCACGACAACACGCTCGACCGGACGACCGACGGCACCGGCGCGCTGCCGTCCGTGACGTCCGACTACATCGAGGGTCTCGACGCCGGGTCGTGGTTCTCGACGGCGTTCACCGGCCAGCCGGTGCCGACGCTGCACGACGTGCTCGCGCTGATGAAGGGCCGCGCGCCGGTGCTGCTGCTGGAGGTCAAGGGCCCGGAGACGTACGCCGAGCTGGAGGTCATCGTCGGCCAGCTGCGCGAGCAGGGGCTGATCGAGCAGACCCTGCTGCAGAGCTTCGACGTCCAGGTGCTGCGCGACGTGCGGGCGATCGAGCCGGAGCTGCGGCTCGGCCTGCTGCGCTCCAGCCTCGACGCCGACCCGGTCGCGACGGCGCGCGACCTCGGCGTCGTCAGTTACAACCCGTCGTGGACGGCGCTGCAGACCAGCACCGACGTCGTCGCCGACCTGCACGAGGCCGAGATCGCCGTCATGCCGTACACCATCGACGACCCCGCCCAGTGGGCCATCCTGCGCGACCTCGGCGTCGACGGCGTCATCACGAACAAGCCGGGCGAGCTCGTCGGCTGGAACGCGCGGCACGTGCAGACGGTGCCGGACGAGCCCACGGTGGCGTTCGCGGCCCCGGCCGACGGTGCGACGCTGACCCGCGGCGACGTGCTGGTGCCGGCGGTGACGTCGGAGCGGGCCGAGTCGATCGCACTCACGCTGGACGGCGCGGAGGTCGCCGAGGGCGCCGCCATCGCCGTCGACACGCTGGCCGCGGGCGAGCACACGCTCGAGGTGACGGCCACCGGCGTCAGCGGCACCGCCACCGCGACCACCACGGTGACGGTGCAGCCGTCGGCGGCCGGGCTCGTGCGCCTCGCCACCGGACCGGACGTCGGCCGGGCGCTGCGCGACCAGCTGCTGCGCGCCATCGACCGGTCCGACTGGATCCGGGTCGCGTCGATCGCCGAGGCCGGGGTCGGCGGAGAGCACCTGCCGGCCGAACTGGCCGCGCTGATCGCCGCCGACGCACGGGCGCTCTGACCCACCGGCAGATCCGCCCGACGCCAGCACCACGGCATGGCTCGGCGTCGGCGGACTCTGTCGGTGCCCGCCCGTAGGGTGGGCACCCTCCCTAGAGGGGCGGGTCATACCTACCCCGTCGAGTCGGCCGTCCGGGTGGGCCCCTCCTGCGTGGTGCGGGTCACGCCTACCCCGTCGAGTCGCCCCTCTCGGGTGGGCGCCTCCTGAGTGGGGCCGGGTCATGCCGACTCCGTCGGGCCGCCGTCAGTCGAGCAGGTGCTTCTGCGCCCGCTCCATGACGACGGCCCGCTCGGCGTCGGCGGAGTATGTCGGTGCCCGACCGTAGGGTGGGCACCCTCCCTAGAGGGGCGGGTCATACCTACCCCATCGAGTCGGCCCTCCGGGTGGGCACCCACCCCGGAGGGTCGCCCTCCAGGGCGGGCACCCTAGCTGGACATCGCACCTGGTGGGGCTGGCGCCTACCCCACCGGGTCGTCGTCAGTCGAGCAGGTGCTTCAGCGCCCGCTCCATGACGGCGGCTCGCTCGGCCGCGTCCTCGATGCCCTCCAGGCCGAACCCGGCGTAGAGCGTGCCGGGCGTCGCCGTCACGGCCGCCTCCGGGAAGCCGCCGGCCGTGGTGCGGACGAAGTCGTTGGCGTTGGGCGCGCTCCCCTCGGGCGGGCCGGGCACCTCCCAGCCGCCGAGATCGGTCTCGAACGACGTGTCGCCGTCGCCGGTGCTGACGGTGATGTCGTCGACGAAGACGCCCAGGCCCTGGACCGCCCAGTCGCTGGCGTAGCTGATGGACAGCTCGACGTCGCCGCCGGCGTAGGCGGACAGGTCGATCGACCACTGCTGCCAGCCGCCGGAGTTGCCCGACGCGGCGTTCCACTCGCCGGTCGTGCCGGTCGGCAGGCAGGTGTCGCCGTCGACGACGGTCTGGTAGTGCTCCAGCTGGGGGTGCAGGGCGTTCCATCCGGCCGTGCAGCTGCCTTCGGCGGCGATGTCCTGTGTGGTGTGCCCGTTCAGCTCGGGCAACGTCGTCCAGTCGTCGGTGCCGGCGGGTGCAGCCTCGACGAACAGGTGGTCCCAGTCGGCCTCGGTGTCGTACGACGTCCAGAAGGACAGCGTCGCGCCGCCCGCGGGAACCGACACCGTGTTGGTCAGCCGCTTGAACGAGACGTCGCCGATCTGCGAGTAGACGTAGAAGTCGCCGGTGTGCGGCTCGAACGGGCCGCCCTCGCGGTCCCAGCGCGCCGCGACCCAGCTGTCGAACTGCGGGTACGTCTCCGGGTCGAGGATGCCGCTGGTGACGACCTGCGAGTTGCTGTGGTCCTGGTTCCCGGCCGGGTCGAATCCCCAGCCCAGACCCTCGAACGGGCCCTCGTCGCCGCCGATGACGTCGAGCAGGCCGTCCTCGGTGGTGCCGGCGTCGTCCACCAGGAGGTAGGCGCCGAGCCAGTACTGCAGCACGTCGTTGGTGAGGTCGCCGGAGCCGGCCAGCACCCGGCAGCGCGCCGCGACCACGGGCGAGGAGGAGCACTGCGCGTTCGCCGCCGTCGGGTCGTAGGCCTGCAGCCCGAGGTTCTGGGTGTACTGGCTGCCGGCGTACTTGCCGGTGTAGAGCACCTGGCCGCCCTCGTTGAGGAAGTCGCGGACCTCCAGCAGCTCGTCCATGGCCAGCCGCGACGCGTTGCCGCCGGCCCAGCCCGGCTCGCGGGTGACGATGTCGTCGCCGGTGTACCAGACGACGGCGTCGTAGTGCGACAGCACGCCCAGGGCGTCCGGCGCCGTCCGGCCGCGGGCGTCGACGTCGTACACGTCGTACCCGACGCCGTTCGCCGTCAGCGCCTCCTCGTAGGCGGCCAGATGGTTCGGCCCGCCGGCCTGCACCGGCGAGGCGCCGGTGTAGTCCTCCGCGGCCAGCACCAGCACCTCGTCGCCGGACTCCGAGACCGCCGTGTAGGTGAACGAGTCGCTGGTCTGCCCGCCGCCCTCGAACCACACCTCGACGGTGTCGCCGGGGTCGGTGCCGGTGACGACGCCGCTCATCACCCGGTAGTAGACGTCGGTGCCGCCGCCGTAGCGGTCGCCGCCGTCCCACTCCTCGGTGGGCGCGCTCTGGACCGGGCCGCCGTCGACGCGGTACTTCACCGTGACGTCGCCGAGGTCGCGCTTGGCCAGCACCCGCACCTCCTGCGGGTCGCCGTAGGAGTAGTCGAAGGTGAAGTCCGCCTGCGGCAGCCCGGCCTTGTAGGTGTCGTCGCTGCGCAGGTAGAACGGCTTCGTCGTGAGGCCCAGGTGCGACACCGGGTCGTCCGGGTCGGCCGCGGACCTCGCGACGTCCATGGCGAACGGCAGCACCTTCTCGAACTCGGCCTGCACCAGCGCCTCGTCGTCGGGGAAGACGAACCCGCTGCCGGGGACGCCCTCGCCCAGTTCGGGCGTCCACGCGAGGGTGCCGCGCTCGGCGTGCGCGAAGTCGGTGGTCTCGCCGTTGGTCACGTACAGGACGTCCGACGACAGGCCCGGTTCCCAGCCGGGGATCGCCGGGGTGTCCAGGTTGCCCGACAGCGCGAAGTAGATCGGGTCGTCCGCGCTCGGGGTGCCGGTCTGCCAGCCCTCGGGGTACAGCAGCCACTCGCCGGCCGAGTGCCAGTTCACGTGGAAGGCGAAGTCGACGCGGTCGTAGAGCGCGAGCATCGCCTGCGTCTCCGGCTCGGAGGCGGCCTCCGGCCCGCGGTAGGTGTCGCTGGAGATCAGCGACGACGAACCCTCCTCGTCGTAGCGGAAGTGCTCGGGGTAGTTGCGGTTCGGGTCGACGCCGTCGAGCGCCGTGGTGGTGCCGTCGCCGTCGTTGTCGCGCAGGTTCTTCCGCCACAGCCGCTCGGCGTCGAACGTGTACTGGTAGCCGTCCGGGTTGGCCACCAGCACGAACCAGTACTCGTTGCGCCGCAGCAGGCCGCGCACCTCGCGGTCGTTGGCCCGCCAGCCGTCTACCAGGCTGGTCAGCATCCGGCGGTTGACCTCGCCGGAGATCCACTCACGGGCGTGCTGCAGCGAGCTGTACAGCACCGCCGGACGGGTGCCGTCGGCGATGCCGCGGGCACCCTGGGTCAGCTTGAGCGCGATGATCTCGCGGCCCTCGTACGTCTTGCCGAGCACGACCAGCTTGGCGATCTGCGGGTTGTCCTTCGCCAGGTCGTACAACTGGTCGCGCAGCCCGCCGTCCTCGTCCCAGGACCGCCAGACGGTGTACCCGGCGGCCGCCTGCCGGGCCGCCGCCTCGGTGGCGCTCAGCCCGTCGGCGTTGCGCTTCACCACGACGTCGACGCCGCGGCCGCGCAGCGCCCGCACCTCGTCCTCGGTGAGCACCAGGTCCATGTGGACGCCGGACGCGGTCGGCTCGGCGGCGGTGACGTCGAGGCCGTCGGCGCTGATCTCGGCCGCCTGCTGGGCGGTGACGTCGGCGGTGTAGGCCTCGAGTTCGCCGCCGTCGTCGGCGCCCGCACCGCTGGTGACCAGCAGCGAGACGCCGAGCCCGAGGGTGGCGGCAGCGGCGGTGAGACGGCGGGAGCTACGACGAGATGCGGCCATGCTGGACTCCTTCGTCCGAGGACGACCCCCCTGGCGCGCCCCGCCCGGACCGTAGCGGCCGTGGCCGATCTTGTGAAGCCGCTGGTCCGGACCGCTAGGAGGACGGCGGGAGGCGGCGGCGCCCGGCGAAGCCGAGATCGGCGCGGTGGTACCAGGCCAGCTCGGCGTCGCCCTCCAGCCAGCACAGCAGCACCGGCTCGTCGTCGAGGACGGACGGGAAGTCCAGCAGCACCGGCGCGATGCCCTTGACCTCGACGCCGGACGCGACGACCGCGGAGAGCAGTTCGTCGAGGCGGGCCTGCGCGGCCTTCAGCTCCGGCAGCCCGCCCAGCGCGGACGGCGCACCGCTCTGGACGGCGGAGCCCAGCTCGGCGAGGTCGGCGCGGACCTCGATCAGAGCGTCGAGGGTCGGACGCAACCGGTCCAGCACGGCGCGTGCCTCGGCGGCGGTGTAGACGTCGCTCATGCTCCGATTGTCCCGGAGCTCAGCCCCGCGGCAGCAGGACCCGCAGCGAGTCGGCCGGGCCGAGGAAGCGGTGCCCGCCCGCACAGTGCACCGCGACGTGCTCGACCGGGCCGGAGGTGCCGGACAGCCGGCCGCGCGAGGTGACGGTCGCGGGCAGCGCGCATTCGGGGCAGTCGTAGAGCATCGGTCGCACTCCTCACGTGGGACGTGGTCGCGCCGTCCTCGCCGCGAGTCGTTAGGTAAGCCAATCCTGCCCATTACCGCAGCTTGATCGCCAGATGGTCGTGAGCGGCATCACCTGTGCCCTGGGTCACACGGGTTCGGGCGAAACCCTTGCGGTGTCAGCATTCGCGGACTTTGCTGGAACCAGCAAGCGCGCATCGGATTGCGCTCGGTCGGGCCGGTGAGGCTGCGCCGGTCCCTGGCGTAGGCGGGAGTCCCATGACCAGAATCACCATGACGGTCGACGGCGTCCGGTACGACGACGACGTCGAGCCACGCACGCTGCTCGTCCAGCACCTGCGCGACCGGCTCGGCAAGGTCGGCACCGTGGTCGGTTGCGACACCAGCAACTGCGGCGCCTGCACCGTCCTGCTGTCCGGCACCAGCGTCAAGAGTTGCTCCGTCCTCGCCGTCCAGGCCGACGGCGCCGACGTCACCACCATCGAGGGCCTGGCCGGCGCCGACGGCGAGCTGCATCCCGTCCAGGCGGCCTTCCACGAGCAGCACGGCCTGCAGTGCGGGTTCTGCACACCGGGCATGATCATGGCCTCGGTCGACCTGCTCACCGAGAACCCCGACCCCACCGACGACGAGATCCGCGAGGGCCTCGAGGGCAACCTGTGCCGCTGCACCGGCTACCAGAACATCGTCCGGGCGGTCCACGCGGCGGCCGAGTCCATGCGCACCAGCGTGCCGTCGACGCCGGAGAGCGCCGAGGCGGCCGAGGGGGTGACGACGTGACCGTCACCGAGCAGCGCCCGTCCGGCGAGGTCGGACGCGACCGCCGCCGCAAGGAGGACGCCCGGCTGATCACCGGGCGCACGACCTGGACCGACAACCTGTCGCTGCCGGGCATGCTGCACCTCGCCATCCTGCGCAGCCCCATGGCGCACGCACGCATCACCGGCATCGACGTCACGGCGGCGCGGGGCGCGTCCGGCGTGGTCGACGTCTTCACCGGTCGGGACGTCGCCGACCTGCAGGGCAGCATGCCGTGCGTCTGGCCGGTCACCGAGGACACCGTCCTGCCGGCCTATCCCCCGCTGGCGCTGGACGAGGTCCGGCACGCGGGCGAACCGGTCGCCGTCGTCGCCGCGCGCAGCCGCGAGAGCGCCCTCGACGCGCTGGAGCTGATCGAGGTCGACTACGAGCCGCTGCCGGTCGTGCTCGACATGGAGGAGGCGCTGGCCGACGGCGCGCCTCTGGTGCACGAGGCCAGCGGCACCAACAAGTGCTACACGTGGATCCTCGACTCCGCCCAGGCCGGCACCGGCGGCGACGTCGCCCAGGCCGAGGCCGAGGCGGAGGTCGTCGTGCGCCGCCGGTTCATCCAGCAGCGGCTGATCCCGGCGTTCATGGAGCCGCGCAGCACCGTCGTCGACCCCACCGGTGACCAGATCACCATGTGGTCGGCCACCCAGGTGCCGCACATCCTGCGCATCCTGCTGTCGCTCGGCACCGGCATGCCGGAGCACAAGATCCGGGTCATCGCGCCCGACGTCGGCGGCGGCTTCGGCGGCAAGCTGGAGGTCACGCCCGAGGAGTTCATCGCGTTCGCGGCGGCCCGGCGCCTGAACAAGCCGGTGAAGTTCACCGAGTCGCGGTCCGAGGCCATGCTCTCGGCTCACCACGGCCGCGACCAGATCCAGGACATCACCGTCACCGCCCGCCGCGACGGCACCGTCACCAGCATGTCCGCGAAGCTGCTCGCCAACATGGGCGGCTACCTCGGCATCATCACGCCGGGCATCCCGATCCTGGGCGCGTTCATGTTCGGCGGCATCTACAAGTTCCCGGCCTACCGGTTCGAGTGCACCGGCGTCTTCACCAACACGACGAAGACCGACGCCTACCGCGGCGCCGGGCGGCCCGAGGCCACGTTCGCGCTGGAACGCATCATGGACGAGCTCGCCGCCGAGCTGGGCATGGACCCACTCGAGCTGCGCCGGCGCAACTGGATCGACAGCTCCGAGTTCCCGTTCACGACGTCGGCCGGACTGACGTACGACTCCGGCGACTACGCGGCGGCCACCGCGCGGGCGACGGAGCTGTTCGAGTACGACGCGCTGCGGCAGGAGCAGGAGCGGCGGCGGGCGTCCGGCGATCCGGTGCAGCTGGGCATCGGCGTGTCCACGTACACGGAGATGTGCGGCCTGGCGCCGTCGCGGGTGCTGGGCCAGCTGCGGTACGCGGCGGGTGGGTGGGAGTCGGCGTCCGTCCGGGTGCTGCCCACCGGCAAGGTCGAGGTCGTCACCGGCACGTCGCCGCACGGCCAGGGCCACGAGACCGCGTGGAGCCAGATCGTCGCCGACCAGCTCGGCGTCGGGTTCGACGACGTCGAGGTGCTGCACGGCGACACCCGCACGTCGCACAAGGGCCTGGACACCTACGGCTCGCGCTCGCTGGCCGTCGGCGGCATCGCGCTGGTCAACGCGTGTCAGCGGGTGGTCGAGAAGGCGCTGCCGGTCGCGGCGCACCTGCTCGAGGCCGACCCCGCCGACCTCGAGTTCAGCGAGGGCGAGTTCCGGGTGAAGGGCGCGCCGGGCGCGGCGACGAAGACCGTGGCCGACTGCGCGTTCGCGGTGTTCCAGTCGCACGACCTCCCCGACGGCGTCGAGTCCACCCTCGACGCCGATGCCACGTTCGACCCGGAGAACTTCTCCTACCCGCACGGCACGCACCTGTGCGCCGTCGAGGTCGACACCGAGACCGGCATGGTGACGATCCGCTCGTACGTCGCGGTCGACGACATCGGCCGGGTGATCAACCCGCTGATCGTCGAGGGACAGGTGCACGGCGGCGTCGCGCAGGGCATCGCGCAGGCGCTGTTCGAGGAGGCCCGCTACGACGAGGACGGCAACCTCACCACCGGGACGTTCGTCGAGTACACCATCCCGAGCGCGGCCGACCTCCCGGACATCGTCACCGACCGCACCGAGACGCCGGCGCCGGGGCACCCGCTCGGCGCCAAGGGCGTCGGCGAGGCCGGCACCATCGCGTCGACGCCGGCGGTCGTCAACGCCGTGGTCGACGCGCTGCGGCCGATGGGCGTCAACGACGTGCGCATGCCGTGCACGCCGGAACGGGTGTGGTCGACGATCGCGGCGGCCCGCGCCGCGTCGTCCGCCACGGACGGAGGTGAGACGCGATGATCCCCGCGGCGTTCGACTACACGAAGGCGGCGTCGGTCGAGGACGCCGTCACGGCCCTGGCCGCGGCCGGCGACGACGGAAAGGTGCTGGCCGGCGGGCAGAGCCTGCTGCCGATGCTGCGGCTGCGGCTGGCGGCGCCGGCCATGCTGGTCGATCTCGGCGGCCTGGCCGAGCTGCGCGGCGTCGACGACGACGGCGACGCGCTGCACATCGGCGCCATGACCACGCACGACGAGGTCACGCGGCATCCGCTGGTGCGCGAGCACGCGCCGCTGATCGCACAGGCCGCCGAGACCGTCGGCGACCGCCAGATCCGCCACCTCGGCACGTTCGGCGGGTCGCTCGCGCACGCCGACCCCGCCGGCGACCTCCCCGGCGTCGCGCTGGCCATGGACGCCGTCATGACGGTGGCCGGTCCGGGCGGCATGCGCGACGTGCCGGCCGCCGACTTCTTCGTCGACTACTTCACGACGGCGCTCGGCCCCGGCGACGTGCTGGTGTCGGTGCGGGTGCCGAAGCTGACCGGCTGGAGCACGCATTACGAGAAGTTCCACCAGCTGGCGCAGTCGTGGTCGGTCGTCGGCGTGGCGGCGGCGGTGCGGCGGTCCAACGGCAGCATCGCCGAGGCCCGGGTCGCGCTCACCAACATGGGCGTCACCCCGGTCCGCGCCCGCGGCGTCGAGGAGGCACTGACAGGCGCCCCGGCGACGGCGGACGCGGTGGCGGCCGCGGCCGGTCGCGCCCTCGAAGGCGCGTCGCCACTGACCGACGGCACCGCGTCGGCGGAGTACCGGACCCAGCTGGCGCCCGTCCTCACCCGGCGCGCCGTCATGGCGGCAAGCAGGCTCTGACCTCGCCGGACATGGCCTCTCCCGCTTCACCCTGAAGGGCTTGCCCGGTGGAGCGGGAGAGGCCGTGGTGCTGTCAGCCGACCGGCTGGATGGCCAGGTTCGGGTTCACCACCGTCCAGTCCGCCAGGAGGTCGGCGTCCAGCACGTCCCCGTCGGGCAACAGCCAGGCCCGGACCCCGCCGCCCGGACCACTCGCCGACAACGGGAGGCCGTTGTCGGCGAAGTACGCCGGTGGCGCACAGGACAACGCCGTCGTCGGCTCCTCCGCCGGCACCTGCACGACGAAGCAGACCTCACCGTCGATGTCGACGACCGCCCAGAACCGTGCCTCCGGCGTCGCCGCGACCGCGCGGGCCGTCGACTCGACGAGGCCCGGATCGCTCAGCTCGGCAGGCAGGTGGTCGTCTGGACCCAGGGGTCCGGCCAGCAGCGCCAGCAGTTCCTCGGCCGAGCCGGGGTCGGCGACGGCGGTGTCCGTGCCCGTGGAACGGTCCTGCCAGGCGATAGCGGCGCCGAGCCCCACCGCGGCGACGACCACAACGGCCCCGGCCCGGGCCATCCGCGACCGTCGTCGCCGCGTCTCGCCGCCGCGCACCACAGCGTCCAGATCGAAGGGCTCCGGTGGCATGGTGTGCTCACCAGCACGGCGCAGCACGCCGACGACGTCGTCCATGGTCATCACCGTTCTCCCTCGGTCAGGTCATCGAGCTCGTCCGCGGTCCTGAGGTGCCGGCGCAAGTGGCCGAGGGCGTCGTGGCACTGCCGTTTGACGGTCCCCTCGGCGACGCCCATGAGGTCGGCGACCTCGCGGACCGGTCTGTCCTCGATGAACCGGAGGACGACGATCGCGCGCTGCTTCACGCTCAGCCCGTCGAGAACCCGCGCCAGGTCGAGCCGGGCGGCGCCGTCGTCGACCTGCGCCGGCGCCTCCGGAAGCACGTCGGTCACCCGCTCGCGCCGCCACCATGCCCGCCGCGCCTCGGTGGCGGCCTGGCGGACGACGACGGTGCGGGCGTAGGCGCCGAGGTCGGAGACGCCGCCGAGCTTCGGCCAGGTGACGTACATCCGCTCCAGCGCGGACTGCACCAGGTCGTCGGCACGGTGCCAGTCGCCGCCGACGGCGTAGGCGAAGCGGCGCAGCCCCGGCAGCGCCGTGGTAGCCCAGGCGGCGAAGTCGTCGCGGCCGTTCGTCCCCATCGCCCCTCCGTCGCCGAATCGTCGCCGTCATGGTGGAGACGCGACCGGCCGCGGGCAAGGTTGTGCCTGCCCTCGGCGCGGGTCCGGCCATCTGTCCGAGCGAGCCTCTAGGATCGGCCTTCATCATCGTCTGGAGGCTCCGCATGCCCGACAGCGTGTTCTTCGCTCTGACGCTCGCCTCGGCGGTCTCCGCCGGGCTGATGGCCGGCGTCTACTTCGCCTGGTCGAGCATGGTGATGCCGGGCCTGCGCCGGCTGTCGCCGGGAGACGCGATCCGGGCGATGCAGAAGATGGACGTGGCGCTGATGAACGCGTGGTTCCTCACCGCGTTCGTCGGCTCGGCGGTGCTGTCGGCCGTCTCGGTGGTCTACTCGTTCGTGCGCTGGGGCGAGGAGGAGGCCATCTACCTGCTCATCGCCGGCCTGCTGCTGATCTTCGGCTCCATCGTGATCACCGGCTCCTACCACATCCCGCGCAACAAGGCGCTGCACCTCGTCGACCCCGACGGGCCGGAAGCGAAGCGGCGCTGGGAGACCTACGACGCCGAGTGGACGTCGTGGAACCACGTCCGCGCGGTGGCCAGCTTCGCCGCGGCCATCCTGTTCGCCGCCGGCCTGGCGGCCGTCGAGTAGACAGATCTTCTGCCGCACAGACGATTATCATGGCTGGGTGACCACGACCCAGGGCATCGAGGACGACCTCGGCTGGCGGCTCGGCGTGCTGTTCCGCGCCTACGTCCAGTCCGCCGACGCCGCCACGGCCGGCATCCCGGGCGACCACCGCGGGCGCCAGGTGCTCGCCGTCGCCGTCCGCGAGGAGCCGCGCACGCAGTCCGCGCTGGCGCAGCGGCTCGGCATCGACAAGACGGTGCTCACCTACCTGCTCGACGCGCTGACCGAGGCGGGCCTGGTGGAGCGGCAGCCCGACCCGGCCGACCGCCGCAGCCGCCGCGTCGTCGCCACCGAGCGCGGCCGCGAATACCTGGCCGAGGCCGACCGCCGGGTCCGGCTCACCGAGGAGCACGTCCTCGCCGGCCTCGACGACGCCGACCGGACGGCGCTGCGCGAGCTGCTCGGCCGGCTGGCGGCCCGGCTGCACGCCGCCGACCCCGTCGCCGACCCGTGCCGGATGATGCAGGAGATCGGTGACCGCGGCTAGTCTCCTGGTCGGCTCGCCCTCGCGGTCGAGGCGGATCAGGTGCGCGCCCAGGCCGGTGGCGAAGGGTCTGCAGGTCGCGGCCGGAGAACCCCTCGGCGGTGCAGATCAGCTGAGGGCCCCCGGGGTGGTGGCAGGCGGCGGGGTGACACTCGTGCCAACGGTTGGCGCTGAGGTCACCGCGCGTCGGAACAGTACTCCCGGCGGGCGTCGGGCCGGCCGGGTCCAGGACGTGCCGCCGGACCGTCTCCTGGCCACCCATGCCGTGCGCGCCTGATCCTCGACACCCGCAAGATCAATAGGGCGCACTCATCTAGAGGTCCGATCCGTACAAGCGCGGCGCCGCCCGAGGTGCGACGCTGACCTGGTGACCTACGCATACCAAGGCACCATGCGCACCCGGCCCGGCCGCCGCGACGAGGTCGTCGCGATCCTGCTCAGCGGGACCGACGGGCTGCGCGCGGCCGGCTGCCACCTCTACGCCGTCGGCGTCAGCGAGACCGACCCGGACCTCGTCGTCGTCAGCGAGCTGTGGTCGTCGAAGCGGCACCACGACGCGTCGCTGGAGCTGCCGGAGACGAAGGCCGCCATCGCCGCCGCCATGCCGATGCTGACCGGCGAGTTCACCGGCGCCGAGGCGCGGGTCGAGGGCGGCCTCGGCGTCGACGTGCTCACGGGTGCAGCCGCGCGCCCTTGACGATCTTGTCGACGGCGTTCTTCGGGCCGTGCACCGCGAGGCCGGCGAGGTCGAGGTCGGCCCGCTTCACCGCGCGGACGGCGGCCCGGTTGTCGCGGTCGTTGCCGGTCGTGAACAGCTCGCGGGTGAAGACCGACGGACGCAGCCCGCGGTCCAGCGCCCGCCCGTGCGCGGCCGTCAGCACGGCGGCGTCGCCGGCGAACACCAGCACCGGCTGACGGAACATCGGCAGGTAGACGGTGCCGTCGGCGTCCTCGTACGGCTCGCCGATCAGCTCCGGGATCGTCCCGGCCAGGCCACTGACCAGGAACGCCGTCACGTTGAGGCGTTGCCATACGGGCAGGTCGTCGGCGAGCAGGACGGCGATCTTGGTGGCGAAGCGGATCTCGTCGGTCACCGTCCCAGCATCACGCGGCCGCGGTCGCCGGGTCTTGTACGGTGTTAGCGTGTTCGCCCCCGCCGGCGCGACGGTCCGCGCCTGGCGCCCCGACGTGCCCGGGCTGGCCGAGGTCTTCCACGCCCGGTTCACCCACCACGCCTACCCGGCGCACACCCACACCGCGTGGACGCTGCTCATCGTCGACGACGGCGCCATCCGGTTCGACCTCGACCGCCACCACCACGGCGCCGCCGGGTCCGCCGTCACGCTGCTGCCGCCGCACGTCCCGCACGACGGCCGGGCCGCGACGCCGGCCGGGTTCGGCAAGCGGGTGCTGTACCTCGACCCCGGCCTGCTCGGCGACGACCTCATCGGCGCCGCCGTCGACCACCCCACGTTCGCCGACCGGCAGCTGCGGCTGCGCGTGCACCAGCTGCACCGGGCGCTGGAACGGCCCGGCGACGCGCTCGAGGCGGAGAGCCGGCTGGCGCTGATCGGCGCCCGCATCGCGGCGCGGCTGTCGCCCGCGGCGGCGCCAGGCCGCCAGCCGGCCGGGCTGGCCGGGCGGCTGCGCGAGCTGCTCGACGCGAACGTCGCCGACGGCGTCACGCTGCGGGATGCGGCCGCGGAGCTGCACGCCCACCCGACCCACCTGGTGCGCTCGTTCACGGCCGCGTTCGGGCTGCCGCCGCACCGCTACCTCACCGGCCGCCGGGTCGAGCTGGCCCGCCGGCTGCTGCTGGCCGGGCAGCGTCCGGCCGACGTCGCCACCGCCGCCGGCTTCTACGACCAGGCGCACCTCACGCGGCAGTTCCGCCGCTACCTCGGTGTCAGCCCGGGCGCGTACGCCAGGGGTTGACCTGGAGCGCGCTCGAACTGGCAGCGTGGAGGCATGACTGCGACGACACGCACACTGGGCCGCAGCGGCATCGAGGTCAGCGCCCTCGGCATGGGCTGCTGGGCCATCGGCGGGCCGTTCTGGGCCGGCGACCAGCCGTGCGGCTGGGGTGAGGTCGACGACGACGAGTCCGTGGCGACCATCCGGCGGGCGGCCGAGCTGGGGGTGACCCTGTTCGACACGTCCGACGCGTACGGCACCGGGCACAGCGAGCTGATCCTGGGCCGCGCGCTGGCCGGGCGCCGCGACGACGTCGTCATCGCCACCAAGTGGGGCAACACCATCGACCCCGCGACGCGGCAGCTCACCGGCACCGACCCGTCGCCGGCGTACCTGCGCCGGGCGCTCGAGGGCTCGCTGACGCGGCTCGGCACCGACTACGTCGACCTCTACCAGCTGCACCTCAACGACCTCCCGATCGCCGTCGCCGCCGACCTGCTGGGGACGCTGGAGGAGCTGGTCGCCGAGGGCAAGCTGCGCTGGTACGGCTGGAGCACCGACCACGCCGACCGCGCCGCCGCCTGGGGCGAGGCCGGCCCGCACTGCACCGCCGTCCAGCACGCCTTCAACGTCCTGCACGACGCCGCCGAGGTGCTGGCCGCGTGCGAGGCGCACCACCTCGCCAGCCTGAACCGCAGCCCGCTCGCGATGGGCCTGCTCACCGGCAAGTTCACCGCGTCGTCGACGCTCGGGCCGGACGACGTGCGCGGCATCGCGCCGGACTGGCTGCGGTACTTCCGCGACGGCCGGCCGGTGCCGCTGTGGCTGGACCGCGTCGCGGCCGTCCGCGAGGTGCTGCGCAGCGGCGGACGGACGCTGGCGCAGGGGTCGCTGGCGTGGATCTGGGCGCGCAGCGACGCGACCATCCCGATCCCCGGCTGCCGGACCGTCGCGCAGGCCGAGGAGAACGCCGGCGCGCTGGCGCACGGGCCGCTCGCCCCGGCCGAGCTGGCCGAGGTCGAGCGGCTGCTGGCGGACCTGCGCGCGGAGCCGGTCGCCGCGATGTGAGCGTCAGCCTCCGCCGATGACCTGCCGGACCTCCATGCCCCAGCGGCAGGCGTCGGGCCACTGGGCGGCGATCTCGACGGCCCGCTCCTCCGACGCGACGTCGACGGTGAGGTAGCCGGCGAACTGCTCCTTGGCCTCCAGGTACGGGCCGTCGGTGACGACGGCCGCGCCGTCGCGCACGCGCACCGTCTTGGCCCGCGCCGCGTCAGCCAGCCCTTCGCCGGCGACCCACTCGCCGGACTCGCGCAGCTCCTTCATGATGACGTCGACCTGCCCGAAGACGGCCGACTTCTCGTCCTCGGTCATCGCCTCGAACGCGGCGGCGCTGTTGTAGATGAGCAGCATGTACTTCACGGTGTGACCCTTCGTGCTCCGGCGTCCCGGCTGGACGCCGTTCGGGAGAGACGTCGGAGCCTGCGCTCGCTTCTCGACATGGCGTCCATTGTCGGTGCCGATGGGTACCGTCACACGTGACGAGAGAAGGGATCCGACATGTTCGAGAAGACCAAGGCCTTCAGCGGCTTCTCGGTCGACGACATCCCGGCGGCGAAGCGGTTCTACGCCGAGACGCTCGGCCTGGAGGTCAGCGAGGCCAACGGCATGCTCACACTGCACATCGCCGGCGGCAACGGCGTGCTCGTGTACCCCAAGGGCGACGCGCACACCCCGGCGTCGTTCACCATCCTCAACTTCCCGGTCGACGACATCGACGCCGCCGTCGGCGAGCTCACCCGCCGAGGCGTCGAGTTCCTGCGCTATCCCGACATGGAACCCGACGCGACGGGCGTCCACCGCAATGCCGGCCCGCCCATCGCGTGGTTCACCGACCCCGCGGGCAACGTGCTGTCGGTGCTGCAGGAGTGACCCCCACACGAAGGGTCCGGCTCCCCCGGAACCGGACCCTTCGTGTCCTGCGCCCACCCGTCCACCCCCGTCACGGGACGAGCGGCCCCAGGACGCTGGAGCGCTGCGGCGTCACCTGGCGACCACCACCGCATCCGGATCGTCCCCACGCCCGCGCGAGGCGCTCTTCAACCAGCCGAGCGGCCAGCTCTTGCGCGACCTGGTGGGACGCCGCCGCCTGTGCCTGCCCTTCATCGTTCCTCCCTTGTGGGTGGGAATGACCCCCGAGAAGCGGTGACACAGCCGCTCAGGGCCAGCGTGATGCCGGTTGTCCCTGAGCGGGACTCCAGTGTTCTGTTGTGACTCCACTATGACACTCGCTGTTACACGGGTTCAAGAGAAATAGCGATTTTGTTTTCTGGCCCCCGGCTAAGCGGATCGACGCATGATGACAGGTAAATTACTGGCTGTCTTGACATAGAA
This sequence comes from Jiangella sp. DSM 45060, assembly GCF_900105175.1. Taxonomy (NCBI): domain Bacteria; kingdom Bacillati; phylum Actinomycetota; class Actinomycetes; order Jiangellales; family Jiangellaceae; genus Jiangella; species Jiangella sp. DSM 45060. The sequence goes on from NZ_LT629771.1 coordinate 4,447,365, forward strand.
CAAGACTGTTGTGGCGTCGTAGTGTGCATTACCGTGAAGTCACGGCGCTGCCTGCGCCGGAGCACGGCCGACGTGCGAACTCGAGCGGGATGTGAGGCCGATGTCCCCGATCGAAATGGCCCGCGTCGTGGCGGTCGTCGTGTTCCTGGCCGTGGCCGTGTATTCCGCCGCTCGATTCGCTTGGTCGGTGACACGACGAGGCCCGCGCACCGGTCTCCTCGCGGCCGACGTGCCCGACCTCTCGCACGCGCTCATGGGCGTCGCGATGGCACTGATGGTGAGTCCGGCCGGCGCGGCGGTGCCGCCGGCCCTCGGCATCGCCGCCTTCACCGTGCTCGCCGCCTGGTTCGGCGCCCGGTTGCGTCACGACGGGCTGCTGAGCCGGGGCGCCCTGCCCGCGGCCGCGCTCGGCGCTGCGCCGTGCCCCGGCTCGGCCGGCAGCTCGGTCCCGGTCAGCCGTCTCACCGATCTCGGCCACCGAGACCACCGCGACGGTCACGAGGGCGGCCACAGCGGCTATCACCTGCACCATCTCGTCGGCTGCGCGGCGATGGTCGTCATGTACCTGACCGGCCACGGCGCGCTCGCCGCCCACGCCGTCGCCGCTGCCGCCACCACCGAGGCCGGCACCGGCGCCGCCCCGGCCGCCGTCGCACTGGACGTGCACGGGGCGCATGCCGGGCTGCCCGCACTGGCCGCGCTGTGCTGGATGTTCGGCCTGTACTTCCTGGTCGCCGCCACGTCGCTGGGGTTCCGGGTCGGCGAGCGCACACCGCCCGAACCGCCGCCCGGGCGGCCGCCCCGCCCCACGACGGCGCGGGTGCTGACGTCGCAGGCGGGGGCGTGCGCGACCGAGGTGGCCCTGAGCGCCGGCATGGCGGTGCTCTTCTTCAGCGCGCTGTGACACGTGACCGTTGACCTCTCCATGACTTGCGGTCCCGGCCGTTGTCCAGGTGAACTCCCGGAAGAGTCAATTCCGACATACCTGTACATGACAGGATGATGACTGTATGTTGAGGCATCTCGTCGAACCCCGACGAACTGCCTCATCAGGGAGGAATGGGCAATGAGGAGACCCGTCATTCGATCTCTCCTGGCCGGTGCCGCACTCGTGGTGTCCGGCATCGCTGCCACTCCGGCGCTGGCCGGAACGGATGTCACGACGGCCACCGCCGACGGCATCCGGGCGTCCGAGGTCGTGCACCAGGAACTGGCGACGACACGGGCACAGCAGCGCGCGGCGCAGGCCTACTGGACGCCCGAGCGCATGCGGGCGGCCATCCCGGCCGACGTCATCGTCACCGGCGACGCGAGCACCGCGTCGCCGAAGAAGCGCGACTTCGCGCCGGCCGCCGTGCCGGAGAACCCGCGCTCGCAACTCGGCAAGGTCTTCTTCACCATCGGCGGCACCGACTACGTCTGCTCCGGCACCGCCACCACCAGCTCCAACGGCGACGTCGTGACGACGGCCGGGCACTGCCTGCACGAGGGCGGCGGCGGCGCGTTCGCGTCGCAGTTCACCTTCGTGCCCGCGTACGACAACGGCTCGGCGCCGTACGGCCAGTGGTCGGCGTCGGACCTGTTCACGTCCAGCGGCTGGGCCAACAGCGGCGACTTCAACGTCGACGTCGGCTTCGCGGTGATGAACGAGAACTCGTCCGGCCAGAGCCTCACCAGCGTGGTCGGCTCCCACCCGATCGCCTTCAACCTGGCCCGCGGCCTGAGCTACACGTCCTACGGCTACCCGGCGGCCGCCCCGTTCAACGGGCAGCGGCTGTACTCGTGCAGCGGCACCGCCCGCAACGACCCGTCCGGCCTGCAGACGCAGGGCATCACCTGTGACATGACGGGCGGCTCGTCCGGCGGCGGGTGGCTCACGAGCAACCGGCTGAACTCGGTCAACAGCTACAAGTACAACAACGACCCGAACACGATGTACGGGCCGTTCTTCGGCAGCACGGCGCAGTCCGTCTACAACGCGGCGGCCGCGGCCTGACGGCCGGAACCAGCGTCGCTCCACCGGCGTCCCCGGAACGCCGGTGGGGCGGCGCTCGCACGTGCGGCTACGAGGCGCCGGTGAGGTAGCGCTGCAGCGTGGGGCCGACGTGGTCGACCAGCTCGTCCCGGCTCATCGCGGCGACCGGCGCGAACGCCAGCAGGTAGCGGCACAGCGCGAGCCCCAGCACCTGGCTGGCGGCGAGCCCGGCCCGCCGTCCGGCCTCGTCGGCGTCGGCGTCGGCGCTGAACCGGCGCACCATGGGCAGCAGCTGCGCACCGAAGATCTCGCGCATGCGCTCGGCCGCGTCGGGGTTGGTGACGCCGGAGCGCAGCAGGACCATGAGGCCTTCGTCGTCCTCCCACCGGTCGAGGAAGTGCGCGACCAGCCGCCGGCCCACCTCGGCGCGCGGAGCGGCCGCGAGGTCGGGCAGGTCGAGATCGAAGTGCGCGGCGGCCGCGAACAGCTTCTCCTTGGAGCCGTAGTAGCGCATGACCATCGACGGGTCGATGCGCGCGTCGGCGGCGATGGCCCGGATGGTGGCCCGCTCGTAGCCGTCGGCCGCGAACCGCTCGCGGGCCGCGGCCAGGATGATCGCCTTGGTCTCCTCGGAACTGCGTCTCACACCGTCGAGCGTAGACCAACAGACGTTTGCCTACAACTGTTGACTTTGCTGCGGACGCGTGCGTACGGTGATGCCAACGCTCGTTGACCAACGATTGTTGACAAGGAGGGCATCATGATCCCCACCACCACCGACGTCCTCGTCGTCGGCGCCGGCCCCACCGGGCTCACCCTGGCGACGGTCCTCGCCGAGCACGGGCACCAGGTCCTCATCGTGGACGGTCGCGCGGCCGCCGACACCACCTCGCGCGCAGCGGTCGTCCACGCGCACACGCTGGAGGCTCTCGAGCCGTACGGCGTGAGCGACCGGCTGACCGCACTGGGCATCCACGCACCGCGCTTCACCATCCGCGACCGCGACCGCGTCTTGGTGCCGGTGCCGTTCGACCGGCTGCCGACCGCCTACCCCTACACCCTCATGATCTCGCAGGCGGTCACCGAGCGGGTGCTGCTGGACCGGCTCACCGAACTCGGCGGCCAGGTGCTGCGGCCGCACCGGCTGACGACACTCGAGCAGACCGGCGACGGTGTCGTGGCCGGGTTCGCCGGCGGAGCGGAGGTCCGGGCCGGCTACGTCGTCGGCGCCGACGGCATGCACAGCGTCGTCCGCGAGCAGGCGGGCATCTCGTTCGACGGCGACGCCTACGCCGAGTCGTTCGCGCTGGCCGACGTCCGGCTGACGGGCGGCGCCCCGGACGACGAGGTCATCCTGTACTTCTCCCCCGCCGGCATGGTGGTCGTCGCTCCCCTGCCCGGCGGCGTCCACCGCGTCGTCGCCACCGTGGCCGACGCGCCGGAACATCCGGACGCCGCCTTCGTCCAGCAGCTCCTCGACACCAGGGGCCCGCTCGCCGAGCGGGCCGAGGTCCACGAGGTCGTCTGGGGCTCGCGGTTCCGGCTGCACCACCGCGTCGCCGGCGCCTACCGTCGCGGCCGGATCCTGCTGGCCGGAGACGCGGCACACGTGCACAGTCCGGCCGGCGGCCAGGGCATGAACGCCGGCATCACCGACGCGGTCGCGCTCGGCGTCCTCCTGCACGAGGTGCTCGACGGCGCCCCCGACGAGGTGCTGGACGCCTACGAATCGGCCCGCAGGCCGGTCGCCACCGAGGTCGTCGCCCTCGCCGACCGGCTCACCCGGCTCGCCACCGCCGGGCCGGTGGCGCGGCCGGCGCGCAATGTCGCGCTGCGCCTGCTCGGCACCGTCCCCGCTTTCCGCAACCGGCTGGCGCGCCGGCTGTCCGGCCTCGTCTACCGCTGATCCCCCGCACGTTCCCACCCCAGGAGATGATCGCGATGCGCATCGTCAACGAGCACCTCAACCCCGCACCCGCGGAGCTCGAGCCGCCCACGTCGTCGGGCTACCTGCTGCTGGCCGCGGAGATCGACCGGCGGCCGATGGTCCTGCCGGGCAGCCGGGCCAAGTCCCGCCTGCTGGCCGAGCTCCGCGCCGCCGCGGCGCGACTGCCCGCGGCGACCGGCGACGTCGTCCGGGCGACGGTCTTCCGGGGCTTCGCCCACCTGGTCTTCGGCGAGAACCACCGGCTGCTGCGGCGCGCCGTCGCGTCGGGCCGGCTGCGCGCCCGGGCCCGCTACGACGTCGTCGTCCTGATCGAGACGGTGTCGGCGCGCGCCGCCGGGGAACTGCGCGACCACGCCGCCTACCAGCAGCTGGCCGGCCGGGTGCGCGACACAGCCCGGCGGACGTTCGAGTTCGCCGCCGCCAGCCCGCGCAGCATGGGTGACGTCGACGCCGGACGGCCCGGCGTGTTCCTGTTCAACTTCTTCTACGCCGACGACGAGCGCGACCTCGTCCCCGTCTGGGAGTACACCGCCGGCTGGTGGAACGTCGCGACCGGCCTGGACAACTCGCGGGTGCTGGCGCCGCTGGACGGCGAGCCGCGCGACTACGGCATCGTCAACCACTGCCGGTGGGACCGGCTGCGCGACGTGGCGCCGAAGATGCTGGTGAGGTCGTCGTTCCGCCGGTTCGTCCTGGCCAACTTCGCCGCGAACCGCATCTCCGCCCAGCCGATGCTCTACCGGCTGGCCTGACGGATCGGCGTGCGGGCACCCCCGTGGCCCGCACCGATCCGCACGGGGACCTCAGTCGCGGGTGAGGACGGCGCGCAGCTCCGGCAGCGCGGCCAGCTCGGCCTCGACCAGCCGCTCCGCCGTCGTGACGGAGTCGACCAGCGGGTGGCCGGCCACGGCCGCCACGGCCGCCCGCCGGGACCCGGACCTCGCCGCCGCGATGGCGGCGCGGTCGGTCGCCTTCACCGCCGCCACCAGGGCGGCCGCCGCGGGGTCCAGCGCGCCGGCCGCGAGCGGCTGGGCGCCGTTGCGGCCGACCAGGCAGGGCACCTCGACGACGGCGTCGGCGTCGACGCCGGCGAGGGCGGAGCGGTTGCGGACGTTCAGCACCAGCGTGGCCCGCTCGTCGGCGGCGATGGCCCGCATGAGCGCCAGCGCGACGCGGTCGTAGCCGCCGCCGTCGAGGTCGGCGGTGTCGCGGTCGCCGACGCCGGCGGCGTCGCGGCTCTCGGCCATGTAGGTGGCCTCGCGCTCGCGCCGCACCTCGTCCCAGCGCTCGGCGGCGCCGCCCGTGGCCGACCCGGCGGCCGGGCCGGCGTAGAAGCCGGCCTGCTGCCGCAGCAGGTACTCACCGCGGGTGGCCGGCGCGGCCTGCGCCGACGCGATGGCGTCGCGGGTGAAGTAGTAGTAATAGAGGTACTCGTTCGGGATGGCGCCGAGCGAGCGCAGCCACGGCGCCCCGAACAGCTTCCCCTCCTCGAACGAACCCAGCGCGTCGTCCGAACCGAGCAGGTCCGGCAGCACGTCGCGCCCGTTCACCAGCACCCGGCGCAGCCAGCCCAGGTGGTTGAGGCCCGCGTAGTCGAACCACGCGTCGCCCATCGGGACGTCCAGCGCGCGGGCGACCCGGCGGAACAGCCCCACCGGGGAGTCGCAGATGCCGATGACGCGGTCGCCGAGCACCGAGCTCATCGCCTCGGTGACCATGCCGGCCGGGTTGGTGAAGTTGATCACCCAGGCGTCCGGCGCCTCCGCGGCGATGGTCGACGCGATGTTCAGCGCGACCGGCACCGTCCGCAGCCCGTAGAGCACGCCGCCGGCGCCGGTGGTCTCCTGGCCCAGCACGCCCTGCCCGAGCGCGCTGCGCTCGTCGCAGGACCGCCCGGCCAGGCCGCCGACCCGGATCGCCGAGAAGACGAAGTCGGTGCCGCGCACGGCCGCCGCGAGGTCGCTCTCGACCACCAGCTTCGGCCCGCGGCCACCGGAGCGCTCCTCGAGCACCGCCCGCACGGCCCGCACCCGTTCGGCGTCGGTGTCGTGCAGGACGACGGTGTCGACGCCGGACTCCTCGCTGGCCAACGCGCGATGCACCAGCGGGACGCGGAATCCGCCGCCCCCGAGGATCGTCAATCTCATACGAGAACCACCTTCACACCGCTCTCCCGCAGCGCGCCGAGGGCTTCGGTGCCCTCGTCCGCATCGGTCACGACGACGTCCAGGGCGTCGGGCCCGCACACGCTGGCGAACCCCGTCCCTGGGAACTTCTCCGCGTCGGCGAGCAGGATGACCTGGTCGGCCGCCGCGATCATGGCCCGGCGCACCGGCACCTCGACCACCGTGGTGTCGACGACAGCGCCGTCGGCGCGCACCCCGCTGGTCCCCATGAACAACTTGCCGGCGCGCAGCTGCCGGACGGCGTCCTCGGTGAGGAAACCGACCAGCGACTTGTAGTTGCGCCGCACCACCCCGCCGAGCAGGATCAGCTCGATGTCGGGGTCGGGCAGCAGCTCCTCGTAGACCGCCATGTTGGCGGTCATGACGGTGACCTTGCGGCCGCGCAGGTGCACGGCCAGCCGGTGCACCGTGGTGCCGATGTCGAGCAGCAGCACGTCGCCGTCCTCGACCATGCCGGCGGCCCGCCGGGCGATGGCGTCCTTCGCGCGGTGCGCCTCGGTGGCGACGGCCGCGAACGACGGCTCCAGCGACGGGCTGGCGGCCGCGCCGCCGCGCACCCGGGTGAGCAGTCCCTGCTCCTCCAGCCACGCGAGGTCGCGCCGGATGGTGGCCTGGCTGACGCCGAGACGGGTGCCCAGCACGGTGACGGAGACCGGACCCTCGGCACGGAGGGTCTGCATGATGAGCTCATACCGGCGCTGCGCAAGCACGGCTGCACCATATCAGTCATCTTCGCTCAATCGAACAGTAGTCACGCCGAAACGTGCGCAAAGCTGAGCGAAACACCCGGTCAGGGCGGTGCGTGACGCGAGGGATGCATCACAACCGCTCATATCTTGTCATTTGCGCGCACCCCCACTAGGGTTCGTCGCAACCCTGCAACTGGGGGAATGGGGAGAGGAAGCACCGTGTCGAACATCGCTCGTGACCCGTACCGCGCGCCGTCGCGGCACGACCCGCTGGCCGCACAGCGCCAGGACGGCGGTCCCGAGCTGGACGTCTTCCTCACCGGCACCGTGTTCTTCGACATCATCTTCATCGGCATGGAGGGCCCGCCGAAGCAGGGCACCGAGGTGTGGGCCGAGGGCATGGGCTCCAGCCCGGGCGGCGTCGCCAACCTCGCCGTCGCCGCCGCGCGCCTCGGGCTGCGCACCGGCCTGGCCGCCACGTTCGGCGAGGACCTCTACGGCGACTACTGCCGGCAGACGCTCGGCGTCCAGGAGGGCGTCGACCTCACCTACTCGCGCTACGTCACCGGCTGGCACTCCCCGGTCACGGTGTCGATGGTCTACCAGCGCGACCGCGCCATGGTCACCCACGGGCACCGGCCCGCGGCCCTGGACCGGCTGGTCACGCACCCGCCGCAGGCCCGGTCCTGCTTCGTCGATCTCGGCGGCGAGCGGCAGCCGTGGGTCGACTCCGTCACGGCGTCGGGCGGCCGGGTCTTCGCCGACCTCGGCTGGGACCCGGAGGACCGCTGGGACCTCGGCCGGCTGCGCGAGAGCCTGTCCGGCTGCTACGCCTTCTCCCCCAACGCCGTCGAGGCGATGAGCTACACCCGCACCGGCAGCGCCGAGGCCGCGGTCGAGAAGCTGGCCGACCTCGTGCCGCTGGCGGTCGTGACCAACGGCGCCGACGGCGCGCTGGCGTTCGACAAGGAGACCGGCCGCCCGGTGAGGGCGGCCGCGGTCCCCGTCGAGGCGCTCGACCCCACCGGCGCCGGGGACGTCTTCGTCGCCGGCCTCATGGTGGGTACGCTGGCGGGCTGGCCGCTGCTGCACAGCCTGCGGCTGGCCAACCTGGGTGCCGCGCTCTCGGTGCGGCACTTCGGCGGCGCGCTCGCCTCGCCCGGCTGGGGCGACATCGCGCTGTGGTACCGCGAGACGGGGTCGAAGGACCCCGCGCTCGCGGGCGACTACGAGTTCCTGAACACGATCGTCCCGGACGACGCCGTCCCGGAGGTGTCGCGTGCCATCGCGACGCTCGGCTTCCGGGCCGGCCGCTGAACCGGGCACCTGGGCACACCGACATCTCGAAAGGGCCGACTCTCATGACGTTGTCGATCACGAGGACCAGCACCCGGCTGTGCGCGGCTGCCGCCGTCGCACTGCTGATCGGGGCGTGTGCTCCGGGCGACGACGGTGACGACGGCGACGCCGGCAGCGCACCCACCGCCGGCGACGTCGCCACCGATCCGTCCGAACTGGGCGACATCACGCTGACGGTGTGGGACCAGGAAGTCCGCGAGGGGCAGACCGAGCAGATCGAGGCGCTCAACGCCGCGTTCCAGGAGGCCTACCCGAACATCACCATCGAGCGGGTGTCGCGCTCCACCGACGACCTGCGCACCACCCTGCGCCTCGCGCTGTCCGGCGACGACGCGCCCGACGTCGTCCAGGCCAACAACGGCCGCCCCGAGATGGGCCAGTACGTCGCGTCCGGCCTGCTCACGCCGCTCGACGGCTACGCCGAGGGGTATGAGTGGTTCGACCGCTTCCCCGAGTCGGTGCGCGCGCTCGCGTCGTACAGCGAGGACGGCGCCACCTACGGCGAGGGCGAGCTCTACGGCCTGCCGCAGATGGGCGAGATCGTCGGCCTCTACTACAGCAAGTCCAAGCTGGCCGCGCTCGGCATCGAGCCGCCGGAGACCACGGACGACTTCGTGGCGGCGCTGCAGGCGGCGCAGGCCGCCGGTGAGGTGCCGATCCAGTTCGGCAACTCCGAGCCGTGGGCCGGCATCCACGAGTTCGGGTTCATCCAGAACCAGTTCTCCGACGCCGACACCATCCGCAACCTCGGCTTCGGCCGGCCGGGCTCGTCCTGGACGTCCGACGACAACGTCGCGGCGGCCGAGGCGACCCGCGAGTGGGTCGACGCCGGCTACTTCGTCGAGGGCTTCAACGGCGTCAACTACGACAGCGCCTGGCAGTCGTTCGCCCAGGGCACCGGCGTGTTCTTCGTCGGCGGCACCTGGCTGGTCGCCGACCTCACCTCGGCCATGGGCGACGACGTCGGCTTCGTGCTGCCGCCGGCCGGCGCCAGCGGCTCGCACCTCGTCACCGGCGGCATCAGCATCCCGTGGGCGATCCCGGCCAACAGCGACGCCAAGGAGGCCGCGGCCGCCTACATCGACTTCATCACCAGCTCCGACGCCATGACGGCGGTCACCGAGGCGGGCAACCTGCCGGTCATCGAGGCCGACCAGCAGACCACCACCGGGCTGCAGTCCGAGGTGTTCGCGGCGTGGGCGCAGGCCGGTGAAGAGGACCTCGTCGTGCCGTACCTCGACTACGCGACCGAGACGTTCTACGACACCCTCACCGTCGCCGTGCAGAACCTCATGGCCGGGCAGAGCGACCCGCAGCAGTTCCTGGACACGCTCGAGGCCGAGTACAGCGCGGCCACCGGCAGCTGATGGCGGTAGCCGCGGGTAGGGGGCCCGGCGAACCACGCCGGGTCGCCTACCTCTACATCCTCCCCGCACTGCTGGTCTTCGGCCTGTTCGTCCTGGTGCCGCTGGCCCGGACGGCGCAGTTCTCGCTCTACGAGTGGAACGGGCTGGGCGCCAGCACCTGGGCCGGGCTGTCGAACTACCAGGACGTCTTCACCGAGCCGCAGCTGCGCGGTGCGTTCGTCCACGCGCTGGTGCTGATCGTGTTCTACGCGGTCATCCCGGTGACGCTGGGGCTGCTGCTGGCCGCGGCGATGAGCCGGGCGGTGCTGCGCGGCATGGGGTTCTTCCGGGTCGTGCTGTTCCTGCCGCAGGTCATCCCGATGGTCGTCGTGGCCATCGCGTGGCGGCAGATCTACGAGCCGAACGGGCCGCTGAACGACCTGCTCCGGTTCGTCGGTCTCGACGCGCTGGCTCGGCCGTGGCTGGGCGACTACGCCTGGGCGCTGCCGTCGGTCGGCATCGTCGGCACCTGGGTCGGCACCGGCCTGTGCCTGGTGCTGTTCCTGGCCGGCATGTCGCGCATCCCGCGGGAGCTGTACGAGGCGGCGCGGCTCGACGGCGCCGGCGCGTTCCGGGAGTTCCGGGCCATCACGCTGCCGTCGCTGCGCGGTGAGATGGCCGTGGCGCTGACGCTCACCGTCATCGCCGCTCTGAAGACGTTCGACCTGGTCTACGTCATGACCAGCGGCGGGCCGGGCACCGAGACCACCGTCCCGTCGTACCAGGTCTACAACAACGCGTTCCTGCTCGGCCGGGTCGGCATCGCGACGGCGCTGGCGGTCGTGCTGACGCTGGTCGTGTTCGTGGCGACGGTGCTGATCAACCGGGTCGGCGAACGGGGGCAGCGATGATCTCGCGCGGAGAACGGCTGGCGAACTACGCCGTGCTCGTGCTGTTCGCGGTGATCGCCGTGTTCCCGGTGCTGCTGATCCTGCAGACGGCGCTGTCGAACGACCAGATCGGTGGCGGCGGCTCGTTCCACTTCGAGAACTTCGCCGACGCCTGGGACCAGGGCCACTTCGGCTCCTACCTGCGCACCAGCATCATCGTCGCGATCCTCGTGGTGGGGCTGTCGACGCTGTTCTCGGTGCTGGCCGGCTACGCGTTCGGCACCATGCGCTTCCGCGGCTCGGAGGTGCTGTTCTACGTCATCCTGCTCGGCATCATGGTGCCGGCGGAGGCGCTGGTCATCGCGCTGTACTTCGACCTGCGCGAGGTGGGCCTGACGAACACGCTGGTCGCGATCGTCGCGCCGCAGGTGGCGCAGTCGACGGCGTTCGGCACGTTCTGGATGCGCGCCTACTTCCGCGGCAGCTCCCGCGAGGTCGTCGAGGCGGCCCGTCTCGACGGCGCGGGGCACTGGGCCACGCTGTGGCGCATTCTCGTCCCGATGGGCCGGCCGGCCGTCACCACGATGATCGTGCTGGTCTTCATGTGGACGTGGAACGAGTTCCTGATCCCGCTGATCATGGCCACCGACGAGAGTCTCCGCACCGCACCGCTGGGTTTGGCCTTCTTCCAGGGCCAGTACACGTCCGGAACGGCGCTGCTGGCCGCCGGCGCGACACTCGTCGCGCTGCCGGTCGTCGTGCTCTACCTGTTCCTGCAGCGCCACTTCATCCGGGGGATGGTCGAGGGCGCGGTCAAGTAGCGCGCCCGAAGTGTTCGTCACAACTCGAGAGGAGTCACCATGCGAGCAGCCAGACCCGCTGCTGCAGCCGCCACCGCAGCTCTCCTCGCGGCGACGCTCCCCGCGGTCGCCGCACCGGCCGCAACGGGAGCGCCCGCCCCGAAGTCCGACGCCGTCGATCTCGACGTGCTGTTCGTCGGCGCGCACCCTGACGACGAGGCCGGTGCGCTGGCCGCGTTCGGCCAGTGGAACGAGGCCGCGGACCTGAAGGCCGGCGTCATCACCGTGACCCGCGGCGAGGGCGGCGGCAACGCCGTCGGCCTCGAGGAGGGTCCGGAGCTGGGCATGCTGCGCGAGGCCGAGGAGCGCAGCGCCGTCGCCAACGCCGGCATCGAGAACGTCTACAACCTCGACGAGCTGGACTTCTTCTACAACGCCAGCGCCCCGCTCACCGACGAGGTGTGGGGCGACGACGCGCTGGAGAGGGTCGTGCGCGTCGTCCGGAGCACCCGGCCCGAGGTCATCGTCACGATGAACCCGTCGCCGACGCCCGGCAACCACGGCCATCACCAGCAGGCCGCGCGGCTGGCCGTCGAGGCGTACGAGGCCGCCGCCGACCCCGACGCGTTCCCGGACCAGCTGTCCGAGGAGGGCCTGTCGACGTGGCGCGTGTCGCGCATCCTGCGCAGCGGCGCCACCGGTTCCGGCGTGGGCGGCTCGGCCTGCGAGACCACCCCGTACACGCCGGCCGACCGCACCGACCGCGTGTTCGGCGCCTGGCAGGGCCGGACGTCGACGGAGACCGGCGAGCTGTGGGCGCTGCGCGAGCGCAAGGCGCAGTGGGAGTACGTGAGCCAGGGCTGGGCCGGCTTCCCGCCGCCGCCCACGGACCCGGAGCTGAACGGCTGCGACTGGTTCACGCTGATCGCCAGCCGCACGCCGTACCCCATGCCGGGCACCGGCCAGACCGCCGCCCTGCAGGGCGCGCTGCTGCCGATCGACGGCGGCCTGCCCCTGGGCACCGAGGTGACGATCGACCCGGAGCCGTTCCTGGTGCTCCCGGGCCAGTCGTTCACGGCGACGGTCACCGTCAAGGCGCCGGACCGCAAGCCGCTGGTGCAGCCGGCGCTGACGGTCACCGGGCCGGACGGCTGGACGGCGGACGTGCCGGCCGGTGCGCTCCCCCGCACGCTGGCCCCCGGCCGCGAGGTGAGCGTCGACGTCACCGTCACGCCGCCGGCGAACGCCACCGCCGGTGAGCGGGTCGCGCTGAAGGCGACCCTCGCCACCCGCACCGGCAGCGGCGCGAACGAGGCGGCCGTCGAGGTCACCACGGACGTGCGCGGCGAGCTGGCGCAGCGGCCGGAGGCCGAGGTCTTCGCCGCCTGGACCGGCGACGTCGACCTGCCGAAGCTGGAGAGCCTGATCGCGCCGATCGCCTCGGTCGGCGTCGGGCGCACCCAGCCGGTGTCGGTCACGGTCACCAACGACGGCGCCGCCGCGGCGGCCGGGTCGGTCACGCTCGACCTCGCCGACGGCTTCACCGCGTCGCCGGCGTCGGCGCCGTTCGACGGCCTCGCGCCGGGCGCCACGACCACCGTCACCTTCGACGTCACCAACACCGACACCGCGCTGCCGACGTCGAACCGCGCACCCAACGGCGGCTACCCGTTCCAGGTCGTCACCGACTTCGGGTCCGCCTCGGACACCCAGAACGCGGTGCTCGAGCTGGTGCCGTCGACGGAGATCCCGCAGGCGGCCACCGCTCCGGTGCTGGACGGCGTCGCGAGCGAGGGCGAGTACGCGGGCGAGGTCATCGACAGCGGGACCCGCTGGGAGGGCGAGGAGGCCACGCCCGAGGACGCGTCGTCGACCACGCGGCTGACCTTCACCGACGACGCCCTGTACGTGTTCGTCGAGGTCACCGACGACACGCTGGGCACGGTGCTGCCGCTCGAGGACTGCAAGCGGCACTGGCGCACCGACTCCGTCGAGATCACCGTCGACCCGCGGGGCACGTCGTCGAACACCTCGACGACGTTCAAGACCGGCATCTTCCCCACCACGGTGGAAGGTCAGCCGTGCTTCCAGCGCGACGCCGACAACCACCAGGGCCCGGGGGCCGAGACCGCGCCCGGCATGGAGGTCGCGTCGGTCGTGAACGAGCCGTACGACGGCTACACCGTCGAGGCCAAGATCCCGTTCGACGTCCTTCCCGACGCCGTCGACCCGGCGCGGACGGGCCTGAACGTGCTGGTCTACGACTCGGACACGCAGGACAAGACCGGCCAGACGCGGATCGGCTGGTCCACCTTCAACGGCGTGCAGGCCGACCCGTTCCGGTGGTCCATCGCGACGCTGCCGGGGCTGGCCGACGCCGGCTCGAACCCGGTCGCGCCGACGATGCCCGACACCGCGGCGCTGAGCGTCGACTCGCCGCAGAGCATCGCGCAGTCGGCCGAGGACGGCGTCGGACTCGGCGGCGGCCGGGAGCTGCCGGCCCGCACGGCGTCGATCCAGTCGGCCGAGGAGGACGACGGCGTGGTGCAGCTGCGGCTGCGCACCCGCGAGTCCGGCCGGGCGAACGTCTTCCTCTGGGACGGCGAGCGCGTGGCGGGCTCGGTGTCGGTGGAGGTCGGCTCCGGCCGCACCACCGTCGACGTGCCCGTGACCGGTGAGTCCGACGACCTCACCGCACTGGTCGCGTTCATCACCGACGACGGCACGCTGGCGCTGTCGGAGGCGGTGGACTGATCGAACGTCCCGCTCCGCCGGTGCTGGTCGCCCGGCGGAGCGGGACTCTCCACGTCAGGGCGCCGTCAACGCCAGGGCCGGCGCCAGGCGGGCGGCCCGGATCGCCGGGTACAGCCCGGCCAGCGCCCCGATGACCAGCGTCGCGCCGAGCCCGCCACCCATCGCCCACACGGGTACCACCACCGGCCAGCCCTGCGCCGTCGCGTAGGCCGCCGTGACGGCGATGCCGGCCAGCACCCCGGCCAGGCCGCCGAGGGCCGACAGCAGCAGCGCCTCGCAGACGAACTGCGTGCGAATCTGGCCGCGGGTGGCGCCGAGCGAGCGGCGCAGCCCGATCTCGGCGCGCCGTTCCAGCACCGAGATCACCATGGTGTTGGCGACGCCGACGCCGCCGACCAGCAGCGCCACCGCGCCGAGGCCGAGCAGCAGGGCGTTCAGCGTGCTGTCGGCGGCGGCCTGGGCGACCAGCGCGTCGGACGGGCGGGCGACGTCGACCTCGTTCGGCGCCTCCGGGTTCGCGGTGACCGCCAGCACCTGCTGGACGTCCTCGACGGCGCCGTCGGCGGCCCGTGCGTACACCGTCGTCGGCAGGCCGTCGAAGCCGAGCAGTGCCTCCGCGACCGGCCAGCCGACCAGCGCCGACGTGTCCAGCTCCGGCGCCAGCGGCACCGGGTCGAGGACGCCGGTGACGGTGAACCACTGCCCGCCCAGCCACACCGTCTGCTCCGGACCGGCCGCGCCGACGCCGAGCCGCTCTGCCGCCGTCGCACCCAGCACGACCGCCGGGTACTGCGCCGTCGCCGGGTCGAGGAACGCGCCGCTCTCGACCGTCGCGGCGACGGTGTCGAGCAGGGCGAGGTCGGCGGCGAGGACGGCGAGACTGTTCGTCTCGCCGGGCGGGACGAGGTCGTTGCGGTACACCGCGGTGTCCGGGACCACCGCGACCGCCGTCACCGACGTCACCGGCCCGATGCGCCCGATCATCCCGACGGAATCGGCCGGCAGCTGGGCGTCCTCGCCGAACAGGTCCTGGCCGGGCCCGGCCGACAGCAGGTTGGTGCCGAGCGCGTCGAGCTGCCGGTTCAGCTCCTCGCGACTGGACGTGGAGATGCCGACGACGGCGATCATCGCGGCGATGCCGATGGCGATGCCCAGCGCCGACAGCACGACGCGGGTCGGCCGCGACCGCAGCCCCGCGCCGCCGGTGTGCACGACGTCGGCGGGCCGCAGGCGCGCCGGTCGCAGCGTCGCGGCGGCGCTCATGACGTCACCCGCCCGTCGCGCATCTCGACCCGGCGCGGCAGCGCGGCGGCGATCTCGCGGTCATGGGTGATGATCACGACGGTGGTGCCGGCCGCGTTCAGCTCGCGCAGCAGCGCCATCACGCCGGCGCCGGACGACGAGTCGAGGTTGCCGGTGGGCTCGTCGGCCAGCAGCAGTTCCGGCGCGCCGATGACGGCGCGCGCGATGGCCACCCGCTGCCGTTCCCCGCCGGACAGCTCGTGCGGCCGGTGCCGCAGCCGGTGCCCCAGGCCGACACGGTGCAGCGCCTCCTCCGCCCGCCGCAGCCGCCGCGACCGCGACAGCCCCGTGTACAGCGCGCCGTCGGCGACGGCGTCCAGCGCGGCCACGCCGGAGGTCAGGTGGAACTGCTGGAACACGAAGCCGATGGCGCGCGCCCGCAACGCCGACAGCTGCCGGTCGCCGAGCCCGGCCACCCGGTGCCCGGCGATGCGCACCTCCCCCGACGTCGGCCGGTCCAGCGTGCCGATGAGGTTGAGCATGGTCGACTTCCCGGACCCGGACGGGCCGACGATGCCGGTCAGCTCGCCCGCCTCGACCGTCAGCGTGACACCCCGGACGGCGTGCACCCCGCCCGGGTACGCCTTGGCCACCTCGCGCAGCTCCACGACGCTCATGCCGGCACCCCCACGACGGTGCCGTCCTCGATCCCGGCGCCGCTGACCTCGACCAGGCCCGACGCGAACATGCCGGTCTCGACGGGGACGAACGCGGCCTGCCCGCCGTCGACGACCTGGACCGCGTAGCCGCCCTCCGCCAGCGCGACCAGCGCGCCGACCGGGACCGCCAGCACGTCCTGGGCCTCTGCCGCGACCAGGCCGACGTCGACCGGCGCCGCGTCCAGCGCGCCGGCGACGGCGGGGTCGGCCAGCGCCACCGTCACCCCGATGGTGGCGGTACTGGTGTCGGCGTCGTCGGTGTCGGCGGCCGTGGCCACCGGGCTGACGGCGGACACCGTCGCGGCCGTGGTGGCGCCGTCCGGCAGCAGCACGGTGGCCGCCGTGCCGGGCGCGACCAGGTGCTGTTGCGCCGGGTCCAGGGCGACGACGACCACGGGCGTCGTGCCGGTGTAGGTGACGACCGACGCGGCGCCGCCGCCCTCGGGCCCGCCGAGCGTGGCGCCGGCGGCCAGCGTCTGCTCGGCGATGCGCAGGTCGGCGGGCGCGACGACGATCTGGCCGGTGGTGACGGTCCCGGTCTCCTCGACGCCGAGATCGTCCTGCCATCGCGCCACCGCGTCCGCCGTCGAGCCGTGGTATTCGTCGTCGACCTGGAACCCGCCGTAGCCGAGCGCGGCCAACGCCGCCTCCAGCTGCTGGACGTCCGGGCCGGCCACGCCGGGTTCGAGCGTGCGGTACGGCGGCACCGTGCCGTGCACCAGGACGACCGGCTCGCCGTCGACGGCGTACACCGGCTGCCCCTGCCCCACGACGGCGCCCGGCGCCGCCACCCACGTGAGCGTGCCGCCGTCGGACTTCGCCGGCAGCTCGACCGGCGTGCCGTAGCCGAGAACACCCGGCACCTGCACGGTCTGCACCAGGTCGGTGGTGGAGACGGTGGCCGTGGCCGGCGGCAGGCCGTCCGGCTCGTCGCCGCCGGGCCCGGCGCCGCCGCCGATCCCCCGCGCCGCCAGCGCACCCGCGGCCAGCACCGCCGCGACACCGAGCGGCACCACGACCCGCCGCGCCCTCATTGCCCGCCGCCCGCGGGCAGCACGTCCTGGCACGCCTCCAGCGCCGCCTGGAACCCGGGGTTCGTGCGGTCGAGGCCCTCGAACAGGCCCTGGCCGCCGGGCTGCGGGTCGGGGAAGTCCGGCAGGCCGTTGTCGCGCATGCACTCGGCGAACGCCTGGAACTGGTCCAGCTCGGCCGGATCGGGCTCGGACAGCGCGCCGCCCTCGGGCAGCAGGTCCGCGCATGCGTCCATCGCCTCCTGGTAGGCCGGGCTGTCGGGGTCGACACCGTCGCCCACCTGCGGCCGGCCGGTCGTGGGGTCGGGGTCGGCCATGTCGACGCCGTGGTCGCGCATGCACTGGGTGAACGCCAGCGGTCCCGGCTCGGCGCCGGTCGTGGCCTCCGGCTGGGCGCTGGGCGCGGCGCTGGGCGCGTCCGTCTGCGCCGTCGCGACCTCCGGTGTGTCGTCCGCTTCGCTGCAGGCGCCCAGCCCGGCCACGCCGAGCAGCAGGAACGCCATGGTCATCGTCATCCGTCGAGTCATCATGACTCCAGCGAAGCGGCCGGGACATAACCTCGGCGTGACCGTTTATGCGGGCGTTACGCGGGGTGAGCGACCATGGGAGCATGCGGATTCTCGTGGTCGAGGACGAACGCATCCTGGCCGACGCCGTGGCCGAGTGGCTGCGGCGCGAGTCGTTCGCCGTCGACCTCAGCTACGACGGCGACGCCGCGCTCGAGCGGCTGTCCATGCACGCCTACGACGTCGTCGTGCTCGACCGCGACCTCCCCGGCACCCACGGCGACGACGTGTGCCGGTGGATCCTGGAGTCCGGCGCCGACCCGCCGCGCATCCTCATGCTCACGGCGGCCGCCGGCATCCGCGACCGCGTCGGCGGGCTGGGCCTGGGCGCCGACGACTACCTCACCAAGCCGTTCGCGTTCGCCGAGCTGTCCGCCCGGGTGCACGCGCTGCTGCGGCGGGCCCGGCCGGCCGCGCCGCCGGTGCTGCAGCGGTCCGGCATCCGGGTCGACCCCGCCCGCCGCGAGGTCTCCCGCGACGGCCGTCCGGTCGCGCTGGCCAACAAGGAGCTGGCGGTGCTGACCGAGCTGCTGCGGGCCGACGGCGCCGTCGTCAGCGCCGAGCAGCTGCTGGAGAAGGCGTGGGACGAGAACATCGACCCGTTCACGAACGTCGTGCGGGTCACCATGATGAAGCTGCGCCGCAAGCTCGGCGACCCACCCGTGGTCGAGACCGTCGCCGGCGCGGGATACCGGCTGCCGTGACGCGCTCGACGCTGCGGGCGCGGCTCACCACCCTGTACGGCGGGTTGTTCGTGCTGGCCGGCGCGCTGGTGCTGGCGGTCACCTACCTGCTGGTGCGGCAGAGCCTGGACGCGGTCACCGACCCCGGCCGCGAGTCGTCCGACCTCGCCGCGCTGCGCGCGTCGGCGGCCGTGAGCGGCAACGTCGACGAGGTGGTCGCGCACGTGCAGGCGCAGCAGGACGCCCTGCAGGACGCCGCGCTCGACTCCCTGCTCACGCAGGGCGCGGTGGCGCTGCTGGCCGTCGGCGCCGTGGCCGCGGGCGCCGGCTGGCTGGTCGCCGGGCGGGCATTGCGCCCGCTCGACGCCATCACCCGCACGGCGCGCCGCATCGCCCGCGGCGGCGGCGCCCGCGGCCTGCACGAACGCATCGCGCTCCACGGCCCGGACGACGAGGTGAAGCGGCTCGCCGACACCTTCGACGACATGCTCGAGCAGCTCGATCGCTCCTTCGACGGGCAGCGCCGGTTCGTGGCCAATGCGTCCCACGAGCTGCGCACGCCGCTGGCCCTCAACCGCGCGCTGGTCGAGCTGGCCGTCACCCAGCCCGGCGCCGCCGACGAGACCCGGCGGCTGGGCACCGCGCTGCTGGCCGTCAACCAGCGGCACGAGCGGCTCATCGACGCCCTGCTGACCCTGGCCGACAGCGAGCACGCCGTCACCGATCGGTCGCCGGTCGCGCTCGCCGACCTCGCCGCGCAGGTGGCCGAGCAGGTCGCCGTCGAGGCCGAGCGGGCCGGCGTGGCGGTGCGGCTCGGGCCGCTGCACCCCGCCGCGACCGCCGGTGATCCCGTCCTGCTGGAGCGGCTCACGCAGAACCTGGTCGAGAACGCCGTGCGGCACAACGTCGCGGGCGGCTGGCTGGCGGTGTCGACGACCTCCGATTCGAGCACCGTCACGCTGGTCGTCGCGAACACCGGCCCGGCCGTCCCCGGCGACGAGGTCGAGGCGCTGTTCCAGCCGTTCCGCCGGCTCGGCGACCGCCGCGCGGGGCCCGACCGCGGCTTCGGCCTCGGCCTGTCGATCGTCCGTGCGGTGGCCCGCGCCCACGGCGGCGACGCGACCGCCACCGCCCGCCCCGGCGGCGGCCTGACGATCACCGTCACGCTGCCCGCCCGGCCGGGCTGACGCCGCACTACGCTCGCGGTTATGGCGCTGGCGTACGAAGCCCACGGCGACGGGCGGCCGCTGGTCGTGCTGCCCTGGTTCGGGCTCGATCGCAGCTCGGTGGCCGCGGCGTTCGAGCCGGTGTTCGCCGGCCGCCCCGGGTGGCGGCGGGTCGACGTCGACCTCGCCGGCACCGGTGGATCCCCCGGCGGCGAGCCGGCCTCCGACGCGGTCCGGGCGGCGGTGATCTCGCTGCTGAGCTCCGGCGAGCTGGGCAACGGCCCCGTCGCGCTGGCCGGCTACTCCTACGGCGGCTACATCGCGGCCGGGGTTGCGCGGCGGGTGCCGGAGCGGGTCGCCGGGCTGCTGCTGGTCTGCTCGGGCGTGCATATCGCGCCGGCCGAGCGCACGCTGCTGCCGGCGCCGCCCGCACCGCCGCCCGACGGCTGGCTGGACGGCGTCCGCCCCGACCTCGCCGGCCACCTCTCGTCGGCCGCTCGGGCACCGCACCGCGGCGGTCGCGAACCGGGTGTTCGCCGTCGTCGCGGCCGCACAGACGGGCGACCACCCGTTCCTCGACCGGCTCCGCCCGGCCGGCTACCGGCTGTCCGACGAGCACGCTCGAGCACTACCCGGCCGGCGCTTTCGCCGTCGTGCCCGAGGCCGGCCACTACCTGCCGTTCGAGCAGCCCGAGACGTTCGCCGAGCTGACCCGGCAGTGGCTGGCCCGCCTGACGACGTGATCAGGACCGCCCGGCGAGGCGGTCCAGCCACTGCTCCAGCAGCGCCCGCTCGGCGCCGGTGAGCGAGTCCGCACCGGCGGCGTCGGTGTGCAGCGCCTCGCGCAGCGCGACCGCCCGGCCGACCAGCGGCGACACCCCCGCGTCGGCGGGAACAGCGTCGGTGACCACGGTGCGCAGCACGGAGTCGCGGGCGAGCTCGGACAGCGAGTGGTCGCGCTCGGCCTCCGGCGTCGCGATCAGCGACAGCACCACCCCGACGCCGGTCGCGTGCATGAGCCGGGCCGCCGGCTCGACGCTCATGGTGAGGCGTCCGGCCGCGGCGACCCGGCCGAGCAGCCGGTGCAGGATGGCCGCGGCGTCGCGCCCCGCAGCCGACCCGCCGGCCCGGCCGTTGCCGTACATCAGCACGTAGAACGCCGGCCGGGACAGCCCGAACTCGACGTGGAGGTCCCAGCCGCGGCGCAGGTCGGCCACCGGATCGTCGGTCTCGCCCATGGCCCGCTTGTCGCGCAGGTATTCCTCGAAGCCGTACGCCGCGACCGCGTCGAGCAGCCCGTTCATGTCGCCGAACAGCCGGTACAGCGTGGGCGCCTGCACACCGGCCGCGGCGCTGACGGCGCGCGTCGACACGGCGTCGCGGCCCTCGCGCTCGAGCAGGCCGGCGGCCGCGCGCAGGATGCGGCCCCGGGTGTCCGTCGCCTCCTCCGTCGTCATGGAATCAACGATAACCGACTTGCGTTAGCATCGCTATCAGATCACTGCTAACGTCAAAGTGTTATCAGTGGAAGCCTCGAAGGAGCCGTCATGCGCACCACCACCCTCGGCAGCACCGGACCCGCCGTCTCCGCCCTCGGCCTGGGCCTCATGGGCATGTCCGACCTCTACGGCCCGGCCGACCGCGACGAGTCGATCGCCACCGTCCACGCCGCCCTCGACGCCGGCGTCACCCTGCTCGACACCGGCGACTTCTACGGCATGGGCGCCAACGAACTGCTGCTGCGCGACGCCCTGCGCGGCCGCGACCGCGACGACGTCGTCGTCAGCGTGAAGTTCGGCGGCCTGCGCGGGCCGGACGGCGCCTGGCTGGGCTACGACACCCGGCCGGTCGCGGTGAAGAACTTCGCCGCCTACAGCCTGCGCCGCCTCGGCACCGACCACATCGACGTCTACCGCCCGGCCCGGCTGGACCCGGCGGTGCCGATCGAGGAGACCGTCGGCGCCATCGCCGAGCTGATCCAGGCCGGTTACGTCCGCCACGTCGGGCTGTCCGAGGTGGGCGCCGAGACGCTGCGCCGCGCCGCCGCCGTCCACCCGATCGCCGACCTGCAGATCGAGTACTCGCTGCTCTCCCGCGGCATCGAGGCCGAGGTGCTGCCCACCGCCCGCGAGCTCGGCATCGGCGTGACGGCGTACGGCGTGCTCTCGCGCGGGCTGCTCAGCGGGCACTGGCGCCCGGACCGCGAACTGCCCGCCGGCGACTTCCGCGCCACCGGCCCGCGGTTCCAGGCGGGCAACCTCGAGCACAACCTCGCGCTGGTCGAGGCGCTGCGCGGCGTCGCGGAGCAGAAGGGCGCGACGGTCGCGCAGGTCGCCATCGCCTGGGTCGCCGCCCAGGGCTCCGACATCGTGCCGCTGGTCGGCGCCCGCACCCGCGCCCGGCTGACGGAGTCGCTCGGCGCCACCGGCCTGACGCTCGACGCCGACGACCTCGCCCGCATCGAGCGGGCCGTGCCGGCCGGCGCGGCCGCCGGCAACCGGTACGCCGACTACGCCTACGCCCACCTCGACAGCGAGCGCTGACGGCACGGCCGGGTGATCATTCACCCGGCCGCCCGGCGGCGTTCATCGCGGCGCCGTCCGGGTCTGGCTAGCTGTCGGTGATGTCCGCCGTCGCGCCGTCCGGGTCGCCGCGGGCCACGCTGGTGGCCGGTGCGGCGGCGTCGGCGACGGTCGTGGTGGCGGTCACGCTGGCCGGCCCGATCCCGGGCGTCGTCCTGCCGGACGGGCCGCTCGGGCTGTGGCGCGCCGCCGGCGACGGGCGGCCGGCGTGGGCGCTGCTGGCGGTAGCCGCCATCGCGACGCTGTCGCTGCTGTTCGTCCGGCTGTACCTGCTGGCCCGCGACTGTCTCGTCGACGTGCGGTTCGTCGCGCGGGCGGCGGCCGCGTGGACGGCGCCGGTGCTGCTGGCGCAGCCGATCCTCAGCCTGGACGCGTACTCCTACGTCGCGCAGGGCCGGCTGCTCGACCTGGGCATCGACCCGTACACGACCGGCCCGATCGTGTTCGGTGCCGGCCCGCTGCTGGACCCGGTCGCGCCGGTCTGGCGGATGACGCCGGCGCCGTACGGGCCGCTGTCGCTGACGCTGCTGGGCTGGTCCGCCGACGTCACCGGCGCGCGGCACGTGCCGTTCGTGCTGTTGCTGCGGGTGCTGGCGATCGTGGCGGTCGTCGTCGCGACGGTGGCCGCGGCGCGGCTGGCCCGGCCGGGCGCGCGGGCCGCCGCCGTCGCGCTGGTGGCGGCGAACCCGGTGGTGGTGCTGCACCTCATCGGCGGCGTGCACCTGGACGTGCTGGTCGGGGCGCTGGCGCCGGCCGTACTGCTGGCGGTGCGCAAGCGCTGGTGGTGGCTGGCGGCGCTGGCCGCGGCGGGCGCGTTCGCGCTCAAGCTGCCCGGGCTGGTCCTGGTCGGCTACGTGCTGTGGGTGCGGTTCCGGCGGCCCGAGCGGCGCTGGGCCGGAACGGCCGCGGTGCTGACGGTGACGGCGGCGGTGACGCTGGGCGCAGCGGCCGTGGTCCCGGACGGCTGGGGGTGGATCGCGGCGCTGGACACCCCGGGCCGCGTGGAGCTGCTGTACACGGTCCCGGCGGCGGTCGCCGGCGTCGCGTACGGACTGACGATGGGTGGCGTCGGCTTCGGCGCGCTGCTGGACGGGTCGCGGGTGCTGTGCGCGGCCGCGGGCGCGGCGCTGATCGGCTGGCTGGTCGTCCGTGCCGGTCATCCGTCGACGCCGGTGCGCCGGGCCGGAGCGCTGGCCGGCGGCGCGCTCGTGGTGCTGGCGCTGGCCGCCCCCGTCGTCCACGCCTGGTACCTGGCGTGGGCGCTGCCGCTGCTCGCGGCCGGCGCCGGGGTCGTCGGGCAGCGATGGCTGATCGGGCTGAGCGTCGCGTTGTGCTTCTCCGCGCTGCCCGACCCGCTGACCCGCTGGCACCACGGTCTGCTGCCGGTGACGCTGCTGCTCCTGGCGGCGACGCTGGCGCTGACGTTCTGGTGGCTGGCCGACGCGCGCCGGCGCCCGCCCGGTGAGCGGGCGGACGCCGGTGCGGCCGATCTGACGGTCAGCGGCGCGGCTTGACGCCGTTGACGGTCGAGGTGTCGTACGCGAAGGTCAGCACGGCCGAGCCGATGACGTCCGCGTTGATGTCGAGCGCCTCGGTGTTGACGTTGCCGACGAGGTCGTACTCGGCGCTCAGCGCGTCGTAGATCGCGTCGTCCTGGCCGTCGCCGGTGAGGTTGTCGCAGAACGAGTGGTAGCACGGGTCGTACGGCACGTCCGCCAGCCCGCCGTACAGCTCCGCCTGCTCCTCGGACTTCGCGCCCTCGGCGCCGGTGAACAGGCCGCCGGCCGGGATGTCCGCCGCGATGAACGCGCCGTAGTCCGAGCGCCCGGAGAACTCGCTGTCGTTGAACGGCTGGTTCCGGCGGGTGTAGATCTTCTCGAACACGTCCTCGATCTGCGCCGAGCCCTCCGGGATGAAGCCCTCGGGAGCGGTGCCGCCGGAGTTGTCGCCGTCGTAGATGCCGAACATGTAGTTGGGCGAGGCGACCATGTCGAAGTTCAGGTAGAGCGCGATCTTGTCCCGCTCTTCCTGCGTGAGGTCCGGCACGTAGAAGTTCGAGCCGAGCAGGCCCGACTCCTCGGCGCCCCACCAGGCGAAGCGGACCTGGTTCTTGAGGTTCTGCCGGTTGATCTGGATCGCGGTCTCCAGCAGCGCCGCACTGCCGCTGCCGTTGTCGTTGATGCCCGCGCCGTCGTGGACGCTGTCGAGGTGCGCGCCGGCCATGACGACGTTGTCCGGGTTGCCCTTGCGGGTCTCGGCCAGCACGTTGTACGTCGTGCGGGTGTCGGCGGTGAAGTCGACCTCGACCCGGACGGTGGCGCCCGGCGTCTCGGCCAGGCTGGCGCCGGCGTCGAACGTCGCGAACACCGCCGGGATGGCGAGGCCGGTGGCGTCGCCGATCATGCCGACCAGCCCGGTGCGGCCGACCTGGCCCTCGTTCATCACGACCACGCCGGCCGCGCCGGCCGCCTGCGCGTTGAGCACCTTGACGGTGAAGCCGCAGGTGCCGCGCTGGACCAGCGCGATGCTGCCCGGCGCCATGCCGGCGAAGTCGGCGGCCTCGCAGCCGCTGGTCGACGTGTTGTCCGGCAGGCCCGGGGCGTCGAGGCGGACGTCGGCGGGGAACAGCGCGCCGGTGGCCTCGCCCTGCGGGGAGCCGGTGTCGAAGTCGTTGCGGATGAACTCGCTACCCTCTTCGTAGGTGCGCGGGTCCGGGCTGATCCGCTCCAGCTCGGAGCGCTCGTCGAAGAACTCGAACTCGAACTCCTGGACCTCCGGCGTGTAGCCGGCCGCCTCCAGCTGCTCGACGACGTAGTCGACGGAGGCCGCGTAGCCCGGGAGCCCCGAGGCGCGGTTGCCGCCGTTGTCGTCGCTGATCTCCTGCAACGCCTCGAGGTGACCCATGACCGCCTCGAGCGTGATGAGCTTGTTCATCTGCCGGATCGCGACGTTGTCGCTCGCCGCCTGAGCGGGTGCGGCGAGCAGACACGTCGCGGCGAGCACGCCGGCACTCGCCACGGCGGCCACGCGCCTGGTCGGTCGTCTCGTCATCGGGCAACCTCCTGCACAGGTTCCTGGATGCCGGCCTGCGGACCGGAAAATGATGACCGTGACACTAGACGGCCCCGCGTCCTGACAGAAGACCTCGGCGGTGTCGGGTTTGTGACGGTCGGCCGGGGCCTCGGCGGGCCGCGCCGCGCGGCCGCCGCCCACGTAGGCTGGGCTGCGCGGTGCCGTGCGTGGCGCGTCCGGAGCGGGCGCGCGGCCGCCGGGCGAGAGGAGTGACGCGCACCCGATGACCAGCGTCGCCACCGGGTTCGCCGTCATCGTCTCGATCATCGCCGTGGGTTACGTGCTGGGCCGCACCGAGCTGCTCGGCCCGGCCGGTCCGACCGTCCTCACCCGGCTGGCGTTCTGGGTGGCCAGCCCCGCCCTCATGTTCCACACCGTCGCCGAGGCCGACCTCGGTGTCATCGTGGCGACGCCGCTCATCGCGACCACCGGCAGCGTCGTCGTCGTGCTGACGGTGTTCGCGCTGGTGGGCTGGTGGCGGCGGTGGGGCGTCTCGTACACCACGCTGGGGGTGCTGTGCTCGGGGCTGGTGAACGCGGGCAACCTCGGCCTGCCGATCGCCGCCTACGTCCTCGGCGACGCGTCGCTGGTGGCGCCGATCCTGCTGATGCAGAACATCGTCATCGTGCCGGTCGCGTTGACCGTCCTCGACCTCGCCGGCCGGGGCGCGTCGATGCCGGTGTGGCAGCGGTTCCTGACGCCGCTGCAGAGTCCCATCACCGTCGCGTCGCTCGCCGGTGTCGTGATCGCCGCCTCCGGCGTGACCGTGCCGCCGCCACTGATGGAGCCGTTCGTGCTCGTCGGGGCGATCTCGATTCCGGCGGTACTGATGGTGTTCGGCATCTCGCTGCGAGGAAGCAGCCGACCCGGCCGGGGCCCGGACCGCGGGCCGCTGGCGCTCGCCGTCGGGCTGAAGACGCTCGTGCATCCGGCGGTGGCGTACCTGATCGGTCTGGCGCTCGGCCTCTCGTCCGCCGAGCTGCTCGCCGTGGTGGTGTTGTCGGCGCTGCCGACCGCGCAGAACGCGTTGACGTTCGCGTTTCGGTACGGGCAGGCGCAGGTGCTGGTGCGGGAGGCCATTCTCCTGACGACGGGGTTGTCGTTGCCCGTGCTGGTGGTCGTGGCCGCGCTGCTCAAGTAGGTCGTTGCCTACACCGCTGTGTCGAGGGTCAGCTGCACCGCGGCGTCGGCGGGCTGCAGCCCGGTGACCGTGATGCCGGCCTTCTCGACCCGCACGCCGCCGGCCGGCAGCAGCGACCGCGCCGTCGTCGCCAGCTGCCGCGCATCGGCGGTGGGTTCGGGCAGGCGGGTGCGGCCGCGGTGCTCGAGGCGGTTGGCGTACTTCAGTGCGACGCTGACGACGGTGCAGGTGAAGCCGCCGTCGTGCAGGCGCCCGGCCAGCTCTCCCGTCAGGGTGTCGACGTCGACGCCGCTGCCGCGCGGGACGACCCGCTGCACGCTGTAGGAGCGCCGGGGGCGTTCGGGCCGCACGGTGGCGTCGTCGGTTCCGGTGGCGATGGCGGCGAGCCGGCGGGCCATCTGCGTTCCGGCGATGTCGCGCAGGTGGTCGGGGTGCACGACGGCGATGTCGGCGACGGTGCGGATGTTGTGCTGGCGCAGCCGTTCCCGGGTGACGTCGCCGACGCCCCACAGTTCCTCGATGAGCAGGGCGGGGCGCAGGTAGCGTTCCTCGGCCGGCTGGATGACGCGCAGGCCGCGTGGTTTCACCGACCGGGACGCGAGCTTGGCCATCAGTTTCGTCCGCCCGGCGCCGACCGTCACCGGCAGGCCGACCTCCTGCCAGACGGCACGCTGGACGGTGGCGGCCAGCTGGCCGGCCGTCGCCCAGGGGGTGGTGCGGGTGTCGAGGAACGCCTCTTCCATGGAGCCGGGCTCGACCCGTGCGGCGAACCGTCCGAACACGGCGAACAGCGCCGTGCTGGCGGCGGCGTAGGCGTCGGAGCGCAGCGGCACGAGCCGCAGCCGCGGGCACACGGCCACCGCCTCGGCGACGGCCATGCCGGCGTGGACGCCCCACTCGCGCGCTTCGTAGCTGGCGCACGCGATGACGACGTCGCCCGCGGCCATCGGAATGCCCCTCAGTGCGGGGTCGTCGCGCTGCTCGACCGCCGCGAAGAACGCGTCGACGTCGACGTGCAGCAGCGGTCCGCCCGGAAGCGCCCGGGCGAACTGGTCTTCCCCGCTCGGCAACGCGACGAGGGCCTCTGGTTCGGCGTCGATGGGATCAGCCTAGGCGCAGGCACTGACGAGGTCCGGTGCGCCCGGTCTGCGCTGAGATGGCCCGGAGCCGGTGATCGAGCGGCTACCCGGGCCGCTGCCGAGGTGGTGTGAACGTGGCGAAGGGCTGCCCCGGCGGGGGAAGCCCTTCGTCTGGTCAACTCTCCGCAGCCGCGTCTGGTTCCCGGATCGGGAGCCGGATCCGCGGACTGCCGCCGACAGGCCCACCACCGGCCACGAGCCGAGCTCGAGCCGCGGCGTCGTGCGGACCCGAGGGATGAACGCCACCCCGGCACCCCGAACCGACACCGCTCAGTGCGTTGAAGGCACCAACCCGAACACGCGTCCCAGCCCGCCGCCCTACAGCCTGGCGAAACCCGACCGCGTGACCCACGTCAGGAGGCGGCCGGGTCGCGCCCGACGGGCTCAGCGGCTCGCTGTCGGGCTCAGTCCTCCGGGAAGTACGGCGCGACCGCCTCGGCGATCTGCTGGGCGGTGTCACACATGTCGTCGGTGTAGGCGGACTCGACTGTCCCCAGTTCCACGCCGACCGAGTCGTCACCTCGGCCGAACTCCACCAGGCAGCCGACACCGGCCACCTCCAGGACACGGGCATCACGGCCGTCGATGGTGGTTCCGTCACCACTGACCTCGGTGTCGGCCGAGAACTTCACCGACGTGGTGACGTCCTCGTTGTCGGCGCGGTCGATCATGCACTGGGCCGGCGAGGGGTCGTCGAAGGGTTTCAGCTCGTCGACCGGGACGGGCAGTTCGGCGACGGGGATCGCCGCGCAGACCTGCTCAGGAGTGAGGCCGCTCTGATCGGCCGGGACCACAGTGGCCCCCGTCAACTGGCTGGCGTCGCCGGAATCGTCCTCGCCGCCACCGGCCTGGTCCTCGGTCCCGTCCTCGGTCCCGGCCGACGGGCTCGACGCGTCACCGTCCGAGGCATCCTCGGACGCACCGGCCTGGCCCTCGGTCCCGGCCGACGGGCTCGACCCGCCCTCGCCGCCCGTGTCGTCACCACATGCGGACACAGTGATCAGCGCGGCCAGCGCGGCGGCCGCGATCGTCATCCGTCGTGTCATGACGCGACTATGACAGCCCCGACGACTCTGCGTCGCGCGAACCCCCGGCGGGTGCGTGAATGTTGCGGTAACACGCAATCCGCGGACTGCCGACGACTGCCACGGCCGAGCTGCCGCCGCGGCGTCGTCCGCATTCGGCGTGCGGGCTGGGCTGGTCGGGTGGTGGTGGACGTGGTGAAGGCCCACCCCGATCTGTTCGTGGGGTGGGCCTTCACTTGGGTGTGTGTCCGGCGGTGTCCTACTCTCCCACCCCCGCTAGAGGGCAGTACCATCGGCGCTGGAGGGCTTAGCTTCCGGGTTCGGAATGGGACCGGGCGTTTCCCCTGCCGCTATGACCGCCGGCACGTCTATGGAGTTGTACACCGGCCCTCGGCACCGTCCACCACAACCGCCCAGCGTGTGGGGGTGTGGTGTGTGCCTGGGGGTGGTGCCTGTTCGTTGGAACAGAACCGTATAGTGGACGCAATTGTCTTCAGCAGGTCACCCCGTCCCGCGAACGGGTGGGGTGTGTGTGGTCAAGTCCTCGGCCTATTAGTACCGGTCAGCTTCACCCATTGCTGGGCTTCCACGTCCGGCCTATCAACCCAGTCGTCTAGCTGGGGGCCTTACCACGTCAACCGTGTGGGAGACCTCATCTTGAAGCAGGCTTCCCGCTTAGATGCTTTCAGCGGTTATCCCTTCCGAACGTAGCCAACCAGCGGTGCTCCTGGCGGAACAACTGGCACACCAGAGGTTCGTCCGTCCCGGTCCTCTCGTACTAGGGACAGCCCTTCTCAAGTCTCCTGCGCCCGCAGCGGATAGGGACCGAACTGTCTCACGACGTTCTAAACCCAGCTCGCGTACCGCTTTAATGGGCGAACAGCCCAACCCTTGGGACCTGCTACGGCCCCAGGATGCGACGAGCCGACATCGAGGTGCCAAACCATGCCGTCGATATGGACTCTTGGGCAGGATCAGCCTGTTATCCCCGGGGTACCTTTTATCCGTTGAGCGACAGCGCTTCCACAAGCCACTGCCGGATCACTAGTCCCTGCTTTCGCACCTGCTCGACCTGTCGGTCTCACAGTCAAGCTCCCTTGTGCACTTGCACTCGACACCTGATTGCCAACCAGGCTGAGGGAACCTTTGGGCGCCTCCGTTACCTTTTGGGAGGCAACCGCCCCAGTTAAACTACCCACCAGGCACTGTCCCTGATCCGGATCACGGACCGAGGTTAGATATCCAGTACGACCAGAGTGGTATTTCAACGTTGACTCCACCGACACTGGCGTGCCGGCTTCACAGTCTCCCACCTATCCTACACAAGCCGAACCGAACACCAATACCAAGCTATAGTAAAGGTCCCGGGGTCTTTCCGTCCTGCTGCGGGTAACGAGCATCTTTACTCGTAGTGCAATTTCGCCGAGTCCGTGGTTGAGACAGTGGGAAAGTCGTTACGCCATTCGTGCAGGTCGGAACTTACCCGACAAGGAATTTCGCTACCTTAGGATGGTTATAGTTACCACCGCCGTTTACTGGCGCTTAAGTTCTGAGCTTCGCCCTTGCGGGCTAACTCGTCCCCTTAACGTTCCAGCACCGGGCAGGCGTCAGTCCGTATACATCGTCTTGCGACTTCGCACGGACCTGTGTTTTTAATAAACAGTCGCTTTCCCCTGGTCTCTGCGGCCATCAACGCTCCCGGAGCAAGTCCGTTCACGTATCCGGCCCCCCTTCTCCCGAAGTTACGGGGGCATTTTGCCGAGTTCCTTAACCACGGTTCACTCGATCGCCTTGGTATTCTCTACCTGACCACCTGTGTCGGT